>NZ_JBMDKC010000169.1:0-6794 GCF_057809515.1 Bacillus sp. FG16 | reverse complement strand
TTTTCTGTTTTATTAAGTATAATTAAGAAGAATAACTGTCATTATTCCCTTCTCGTAGGACGGACTCTGCCAATAGAACCGTTCTTTTTTTGTTACTACCTTTTATTATTCAGAAATTCATTATACTATAAATTTGCGTAACTTTCATTTCACCTTTTACCTATGCAGGACAATCGCATGAAAAATATTGAGCCGATGTTATATACACGCTATTCTTAAGGAAAAGTGCAAGGATAGATGAAATCATGAAACATTTTATGGAGACAATTCAAATTGAAGACCCAAGACAACAACATAAAGTAAAGCATACGTTACAGGATGTAATTGGGCTTGTCCTGATTGCCACCCTTGCGGGTGCGGACACACTGGTCGATATCGAATTTTTTGGTGAATGCCATGCAGAGACATTAAGAAAATATCTTTCTTTTCCAAATGGTATGCCTTCTCATGATACGATTGGTCGTGTCTTACAATTAGTCGATCCAACGTATCTTTATGAGCTGCAAACAAATTGGAATCAGTTTTTTATACAAACCAATGATCCCACGATAAATAAAATCATCAATATTGATGGGAAAACAATGCGCGGTAATGCGGCAAAAGCGAGTTTTATTATCTATGGCACTTCATAAATTTTTACCATCTATACTAAATATGTAAAAATTAACGCGTATATCTATCTGAAATAAGACTATATTTTTCATGCGATTGTCCTGTTACCTATGGGCAGACTATTTTAATAGTCTGTTCTTTTTATTCATAAAGGTATGGATTTTGCAGTACCTTTTATTTTTAAGAGCATATGAAAACAATACTGAAAAATCCCATTGTAAAGAGACTTTTTTCATATGTCTTTTTATCAGGAACAGTAATATGATAAGTGTGACAGTTAATCTCAAACTATCATTATGAGTATTTTGGGATTGTTGTCTATATTTATTTCATATTCTTGGAGGAATTAGCATGTTAGAAAAGAAAGAAAATGCAAAAAAAGAAGTATCTCTAGAGAAAGATTCAAAAGTAGGTTATGCATTTGAAGAATTGTCTGTAGAAGAAATGAGTGCAATTCAAGGAAGTGGCGCTGCAAAAGCAGATACATACACAACTCCAGATTGTTCTCCGTGGAGATTCTAATTCTAAAATGCATAAGGCACATTCATTTCAAAATGAATGTGCCTTATTTTATTCTCATATGGCTAAACGAATATTTATATTAAGAAATAGGAAGATTTTTAGAAAGAAGAGGAATGTATGAAAAAACTTCAACATGTAAAACAAATAGAAAATTTTGCTTTATCTACTACCATTAAAGAAAGAATTGCTGTGTTACAGGAATCCAAATATCAGAAAACCTCAGATCTAACAGTATTAAAAAAATGGCGAAGTAGAAGAACCTTACTTGATGAAGAAGGATTTCAGACAAAATTAGCTTTTGAAAATGTAGATATACACAGTTTTAATAGGGGGATTGAATCCCTTACAACAGAAGATAAAAAGAAATTGTTTGAATATGTGAAACAAGAAGAGTGGTTCCTCTATTTGAATCAGTTGTTAGATAGGTATGACCCAGAAGCAGATGGTACGAAACCACATGATTTTAAATATGCATTACGCTATTTTGTATATGGATTCAAACAACAAATCCAACAAATACTTCAAAATTGTGATCAAATTCAAGTCACTTCACATGTCCTATCTTTGATAGAAGACGCTTATTATCAAGAATTAATGACTCTTGCAGCCAAAACATTCGTACATGATCTACACGATAGAAAACAGAAACAATCGTTTTCAGGTGTTACCTCTGAAGAACGATTTGTTTCTTACCTAGAGGAACGATTTGGTAAAGAAGAAAATGTGCTCTCTTTTTTATGTGAATATCCTACATTAACAAAATTACTCACGTACCGAACGCAATTTTTTGTACAAAATATGAAAAGATTTTTCCAACATATAACGGATCAGAGAGAAAAAATCTCACAAGTGTTTCATTTTAATGGAAGATGGGAAATCACAGCTATCCAAATAGGAGCTGGGGATTCACACGAACAAGGGAAAGCCGTTATTTTATTTACACTAGATCAAGGGTTAGAACTGGTTTATAAACCAAAAAATTTAGAAATCGCTCAAAAATATGATCAGTTTTTGAATTGGTTGGAAAGAAAAGAATCTGCTTTTCAACTACTTGTTTGCAATAAAATTGTTACCCCAGTGTATGCTATTGAGGAGTGTATAGCATACAAAGCCTGTACTTCAAAAAAAGAAGTGGAGCGATTTTATACACGGTTTGGCTATTTGCTTGGTATAGCTTACTTTTTACGTGGAACGGATTTACATTTTGAAAATTTAATTGCACATGGAGAATATCCTGTACTCATTGATGTAGAAACTCTTTTTCAACATGAAGTTCCTGTTGAATTTGGGATTGATGCATTCACGGAAACCAAATGGATCAATCACGATTCTATTATTATGACAGGCCTATTACCGTTTATTTCGTATGCAGAACGCTCAGAAAGTGGAAAAGGCATAGATTTTAGTGCACTTTGTGGAGATGAACAACAGGTTCCTTATAAAATATTAATGCCGACGAACTTGAATTCAGATCAAATGTCTTTCTCGTATCAAGACTATGTGATGGAAGGTTCTCAAAATGTTCCGATGCTCCATGAAAAAAAAGTAAAAGCATGGGAGTACCGCTCTTTCATTTTACAAGGTTTTGAAGAGATGCTTCTCTTTTTTAAGGAAAATAAAATAGAAATTGTAGATATAGTTATGGATTTATTTAAAGGAATACAAGTTCGAAATGTATTAAAAGGAACACAAAGATATGGGGATTTGTTAAAATTCTCTTATCACCCTACCTGTACACAAGATTGGAAAGAACGTGAAAAATTATTTGAAAACTCTTGGGCGTACTCCTATCGAAATAAAGAAGTTATTTTACATGAAAATGAAGAATTGTTGATCGGAGATATCCCCATTTTTTATAATCGGACAGATTCTACAGATATACTCACAGGTACAGGTAAGTATGTAAAGGATTTTTATGAACAGACAGCATTAGAGAAAAGTATCCATCGTATGCAAACGATAGATGATCATATGATTCAAAAACAAATGTCACATGTAAAAGTTTCTTTGGGATTACAACCTACGGTAGAACCATTGGAATTTCGACATGCTCCGTATGTGCACACACAAATATCAAAAGAATGGTTACTAGAACAAGCTATCCATATTGCAGATGATTTAGTCCAGCAAAGAATTGTAGCAAGAGATCAAAACACCGCAACATGGAATGGTGTCAATAGAACGCCCAATGGCACACAAACGATTAGTCCATTAACTGTAAATCTGTCAGATGGTCTAGCGGGGATGCTGTTGTATTTTTCTACACTGTATGAATACACACATATTTCTATGTACCAAGTTGTAATGAAGCAAATTGAAAATCAAATATTTTCTCAACTAGAAAAAGAACAACATGGAAATGCATTTATTGGTCAAGAATCGATTCTATATCCTTTCTCCCTTTTATACGCTCGCACAGGAAAACCAATATATGCACAATATATGGAGACTCAGATAGAAAAATGGATGCAAACAGAATACATGTCATCCCCTGAATGGCTATATGGCCCAACCAGTATGATTATAAACATGGTGAATCTCTATCAACTTACCCAAAAAGAGAAGTATCGGGAATATGCAGAGCTATTAGGAGAACGCCTACAGTTCACAAATAGTAAGCAAGCGGGATTTACACAAGGATATGCAGGGGCTGCCTATGCATGGGGGCAAATTAATTCCATTACGAAGCGAAAAGGAGTGTTTGATTCCAAAGCGCTAGCAGCTCTAGAACAAGATCAGCGATTGTTTGCTCAAGCTCACAAAAATAAAGCGAATGTGTGGCCAGAGAGTCTCGCAAATACGGGTATTCATCGTATCCATTTTCAAAAACATATCAAACAAGCACATTTACACAAGGAAATCGAATGGTGCTATCAATCCATTGTCAATCAACCTAAACAAGAAGATACATTATTGACAGGAAATGCAGGCGATTTGGAGTTTTTATTTCAATATTATCAGTTATATTCGGGTGAAAAAGATGTGTATGAAGTGTTATTACCTCATATCCAACGGATATGGGCGCAGTCAGAGGGCACATTTTCTCTTCCTTCTTTTCCAACATTTCCTTCGGTGGGGATATTCACAGGCTTAGCGGGTATTGGCTATACCTTGTTAAGAATATATGATGCTAAAAAAGCACCGAATATCTTGTACTTAAATATGATGTGAGGAAGAAAACGATGAGAAACAAAATAAAATGGATTGAGCAAATGGAACATAGTGAATGTGGGTTAGCTTGTGTGACCATGATAGTGAACTATTATGGTCACACAGTTCATTTAGAAACATTACGAGATACATGGGGCGTTCCCAAAGGTGGGCATACTCTCCAACATTTACAACAAATCTTACACACATATGGCATTCAAACGAAAGGAATCCGTGTAATAAATCGCAATCACTTGATGTCTATCACAGTACCTTTTATTTGTTTATGGGAAAACAAACATTATGTTGTAGTAGAGAAAGTTACCGAAAAGAAAGTATGGATTGCAGATCCTGCGAAACATCATAAGTCGATAGACGCAGATGAATTTTTCCATCATTTTTCTGATATTGTGTTATACCCTACTTCCATCAGTAAATCTATTAGCCAGAACAAAACACGTTCTGTTCTTACGCCGGTATTTAAGAATATACTATTCTCGCAGAAAAAATTAGGCATCCAGTTATGTGTATGTACGATTGTATTGCAATGTTTGATATTGGTAGTTCCTTTTCTCACTCAACAGATGGTGGATCAGATACATGCTACCCGGCAGTATGATGTATGGTGGATAGGGTTTGCTATTATTATTGTAAGCATTGTGTATTATAGCTTACAAGTGGGAAGAGGTTTATTAATTAACCAATTTCAAAAACAATTTGATAGGGAATTGATGACACAATTTTTTCAACACTTGATTCAACTCCCCTTACAATTTTTTACCAATCGCTCCACAGGGGACCTTGTTTTTCGTTCCAACTTAAATGTGTATATTCGCCAAATCATTTCGCAAAAAATACTTACTCTTTTCATGGATTGCATCTTTGTTCTTTTATATGTTTGTATGATGTTTTATTATTCATTTTTTTTAGCTGGAATCACATGTATCGTTGCAGGTCTCATGTTCTTCGTTACCTTTTTCCATGCCAAAAAAATTCGAAATATCCATCAAGAAGAATTAGTCGCACAGACAAATGTACAAAATACGAGTGTAGAATTAATAGAAGGAATGGAAACCATTAAATCCATGGGGGTAGAATCCTATTTTTATCAAAAATGGTTTTCTCATTTTAAAACACAACTACAAATTGTAGAACAAAAAGGAAGGTTGACATCCTTTATAGAGAATATACCTCGTACCTTACAATTTGGTTTTCCTATGATGTTGCTTTGTATTGGACAAGTACAAGTGCTGCAGCATCAACTGACGCTTGGTGAATTGATTGCCGTCCATGCAATGGCACTTGCATTTCTCATACCTGTTGTTTCTCTCTCTCATTTGTACACAGATATTTTATTACTCTACTCGTATGTAGAAAAAGTACAAAGCGTGTTTCGAGCAAAAACAGAAGACCTACCTTCGCAGAAAGAATTAATTCTAAAAGGACCGTTTCCCATCAAAATAGAACAGGTATCTTTTCAATATAGTACATTTGAACGTCCTACGATATATGATATCACTCTTTCCATTCAACCAAACGAAAAAGTAGCGATTGTTGGAAAGAGTGGATCAGGAAAAAGTACCTTATTAAAACTATTAGGTGGGATCTATCGGCCAACAACCGGAAAGATTTTAGCACAAGAAACCGATTTATCGGAGGTAAATGCAAGAAAATTTAGGGAAGGCATTGCCTATATCAATCAAGACCCGACCATTTTTCATCTCTCTTTACGAGAAAATATTATATGGGATGATACAGCTTCAAAAGAGGAGTATATCCATACGATTATACAGAAAGCAGACATTCATGAGATGATTCAACACCTACCCTTAGGACTCGAAACCTATATATCTGGGAATGGTTCAAATATATCAGGGGGGCAACGGCAAAAAATTGCCTTCGCTCGGGCATTTTACAAACATCCACCGCTCTTATTAATGGATGAACCAACTAGTGCATTAGATAATATTTCTGAACAAAAAATTATGAATGCGATTCAGCAGATGAAAGCAACTTGTATTGTCATTGCACATCGTTTGCAAACCGTTCAACAGTTTGATCGAATTATTGTCATGGAAAATGGAACTATTGTCGAAACCGGTCCCCCTGCAGAACTCCTAAAAAACAAAGGACCGTATTATCATATGTATCATAGAGAAGTTGAAAATTAAAATGATGATTTAGATTAGATAATAAGGCAGGAACTTCGATGCGAGATGAAAAAGCTTTATTACAACAATGGAAAAAGGATTTACAAAGTGTAAAAGAAGAAAAACGAAAAAAGAAGAGAAAAAAGAAAAGAAATCGAAATAATATGAATGCCACTACATTGTTTGAATATATGAGTCAACAAAGAATATACTATAAAAATAATGGCGTATGGAAACAAAAAAGTAAATAGATAAATTGAAAAGAACTTAATGAACAAAAACAAAGTGTCTGAAATCCCCTTACGTGTAAGGGGATTTCTATTTGTAAAGGTGTACTTTTACAGATTCATAGAAACATAG
>NZ_JBMDKC010000168.1:0-6829 GCF_057809515.1 Bacillus sp. FG16 | reverse complement strand
CTGCATCTCTTATTTTAAAAAAGTTAGCATCTTATCCACGGCAAAATAGTTTAGCAATAGCATTACGAGAAATTGGACGTATAGAAAGAACATTATATACATTAGAGTGGCTGCAAGATCCTGCACTGAGAAGGCGCGTTCAAGTGGGACTCAATAAAGGAGAAGCGAAACATTCACTTGCGCGAGCCGTTTGTTTTCATCGGTTAGGAGAAATACGTGATCGTTCTTATGAAGATCAATTGCATCGAGTGAATGGTTTGCAGTTATTAATTTCTGTAATTGTTATTTGGAATACAGTGTATATTGAAAAGGCGATTGAATTATTACGAACGCAAGGAATGGAAATTCCAGAAGAATATGTGCAGCACGTTTCTCCAATAGGTTGGGAACATATTGCATTAACAGGTGATTATATCTGGAATGTACAGCAAAAGACATCGATTCATCATTTAAGACCTTTGCGAACAAAATATGCAAGAAATAGATACTAACCATCTTACCGCTCCCCTATGTAAATAGGGAAGCGGTAAGATGTGTTCAAATTGTGTCTAAACGTACAATTTTCCCGAAATGGTATGGTGAGGCCAAGTTATATGTATATCATGAATGGAATTACATAACTTATACATAATATATTATAAGGGGTGAATAATTTTGTACAAGTATCTATCTGTCATAATGTTATCTAGTTTTGGATAGATATATGCTACAAAAATGTATGCTATAACGATGTCTATATTTTAATTCAATGAGAAATAGGTACATCTCATATTATCTGAAAAATAAAGAAATAATTATCACACATTAGGAGGGAATGTATGATTAGTGATTTAAAAGAAACAGCACTAGATTCATTAGAGGGTAATTGGGGGATAGCGGTTGGAGCTACGCTCATCATATTTATTCTTATCCAAGTAGTTGGTGTTGTTATTGATTGGGGATTTTCGAAGATTTATGATTGGGGCGAAATAGGAGGTTTAATCTCATTTTTAATTACCGGTCCGTTAACTTTAGGAGGATATTATTTAACTTTAAATATTATTCGTCAAGAACAACCACATATCAGTAATATATTCATTTGGTGTATAGATATGAGGAAACTTCTTAACTCATTTTTAGTATATTTATTATTGTACTTTTATTTAATTCTGTGGACGTTACTTTTAATTGTTCCAGGCATTATTAAATCTATTTCATATACCATGACATATTTCGTTTTAAATGATCACCCAGAGTATACTATGAATCAGGCTATTACAAAAAGTCGTCACATGATGAACGGGCACAAAATAAAGTATATGATTTTATATTTAAGTTTTGTCGGTTGGTTTATGTTAAGTCTGATTACTTTAGGAATTGGATTCTTATGGCTTATTCCATATTTTCACACAACAAAAGCGGCATTTTATGAAGACATTGCAGCGAAATAAAATATTTCACGCATCCTACTCCTCGAATCAGTTTTCTTACATTTTAACTTCGCTTTAATAACTTTGCAACAGAACCTACAAAAATTATATCTTAAACTATTGGTAGAATAAAAAATGGATTGTTTGTTGATGAGTATAGATAGAATTAAATTTTAGAATGTTCAGAATACATATTATCAATTTACTGTAGATTCTAATTATGTGAAACTAGAACCAAGATGAATGTTTCTTTAAAACTTACCCCTAATAAAGATTTAAAGAAAATTTTGTTTTCGTCATCATCAAGAAAGAAGCCAATTTCTATACAAATTGGCTTCTTTTGAATCCCTACTCTTTTTCATTCCTTACTTTAACACATTTCCAACATTTGTATAGAATGTAATACTGAAAATTCAGACTAGATGACTCGTTTTAATGAGAACAAATGTAGGATTGTTTGGGCGTAAAGGATAGACCGAGCCAAATGGGATACATGCAATCTGCTTTCCGAAAGCGTTGTCATATCCAGTGTAATAAAGATAACGATTATACTGAGGAGATTGGGATGATGAATAAAAGAGAAACGAGAATTCGTATTTTAGATTTGCAGGATCAATATTGCATGGGGTGCAAGCACTATAATGGGGTAAGAACATATTGTATGGACGATTGTAAAATTGGAAAAGAAATATATCAATTAGGAACAGGATTGATTGGTGATGAAAAGGACCAGAAACGGAAAGTAAAACTGAAGTGGGATTCTGTTTGTCAACAGGCGCTCGTGTTAAGAAGTAAAGGATATACCTATCAAAAAATTGCAAACCAATTAGGATGTCATGCGAGTAGTTTACGTAAACAGTTCCATCAACGGTGGACTGTAAATATATCAATTAAAATGAGGTGAACGCAACATGAGGGTAGTTGCGAAAAAAGTACAAATGATACGCTTACAGGAGAAAAAAATAAGTGTGTGAAAAATACAGAAACAAATTGTGCCAAACAGTACAAAATAGAAAAAGAGTGTATCAAAACAGAAAAAAATACAGCTAAAAAACGATCCCAAAAAGTACAAAAGCAAGAAGAAAAATGGGATGAAAAATGCAAACAAGCCGTACAATTATTTAATCAAGGAACAGAATCAATGGGTTAAAACCTTTGATGATGTGTACTACTTTTCATATACAGGAAATGCTACCTATCCATCAGCACTAACAGGACATGCACTTCCAGTTATCACAATGAATCCTCTGTTTTATGCACCAAGTCTGTACATTGGTAGCCATAATACAAAAGAATGGTGGCCAAACGATGGACTCGTTAGTGTGATTTCTTCCCAATACCCGTTTGGACATCCAAATCAACCTTACACAGGGACTGCACGAAAAGGGGTTTGGAATTATACATCTCCAAAAAAGGATTGGGATCATATTGATTTTATAGGAATAGATCTTGAAAGTTCTTTGAGAATTCGGGATATTTACTCCTTCTATAATGAACTGGGTAATAATATCAATCGTTTACCAAATAATTAGGAATTTAATTATTGTTATTTAGAAAACGTTCCATCAGAAAAGGAATTTCTAAGTATTAATAAACTGAATATTATGAACTTAAAAAACTACGAATGGAGGATTTCATATGAAAAAGCAATTATTTGTAATCTCAGCGTTTATTACGTTAGTCGCTCCGTTACCGACGGTAGCATTGGCACATGAAAAGACTGAAGGACATAACGTAAATATTATTCAATATTGGTCCGCTGAGGACAAGCATTCAGAAGGAGTAAACTCTCATTTATGGATTGTAAATCGTGCAATTGATATTATGTCTCGTAATACGACACGAGTAAAACAAGATCAAGTTGTATTATTAAATGAATGGCGAACAGATTTAGAGAGCGGTATTTACTCTGCTGATCACGAAAATCCTTATTACGATAATAGTACATTTGTTTCTCATTTCTATGATCCTGATGATGGCAGTACCTATATTCCATTCGCAAAACAAGCGAAAGAAACTGGAGATAAGTATTTTAAATTAGCTGGTGAGTCCTATAAAAATAAAGATATGAAACAAGCATTCTTCTACTTAGGAGTATCCCTTCATTATCTAGGGGATGTAAACCAGCCAATGCATGCAGCAAATTTTACGAATCTTTCTTATCCCCAAGGATTCCATTCTAAATATGAAAATTTTGTAGATACAATAAAAGATAATTATAAGGTAACGGATGGAAATGGGTATTGGAACTGGAAAGGTATACATCCTGAAGATTGGATTCATGGAGCTGCCGTAGCAGCAAAACAAGATTTCTCTGGCATTGTAAATAATAATACGAAAAGTTGGTTCGTGCAAGCGGCTGTATCACAAAGCTATGCTGTTAAATGGCGTGCTGAAGTTACGCCGATGACTGGTAAGCGTTTAATTGAAGCGCAGCGTGTAACAGCTGGATATATTCAGCTTTGGTTTGATACATATGGAAATCGTTAAGTAATGTAAAAAGGCAAAATACTCATGTAGAGGCTTTCCTTTTTTACTACTTGAGGTCACCATACATGCCCATCAACTTAAGAAACTTAACTACCACCAAGTACAAATAACGTTATTTTTTCTAGAAAACTCATTAAATAAGAAGCGTACATATTATAAAAAACGAAAAATCATGTCAATTCTCTTCCTTTATTCTATCTTTTAATTACAATCATAGTATTTTTTCTAAGGTCTTACTACGTTTAAAGTAAATAAATAAGAATTTCAAGTAATAAATGCTTTGATATAAGTGAATATCAACTTATTAATCTGAAAATTTAGATAAATAACGAAAGAAGCTATCATTCATTTAAGTGTTCTGAATTAGATCATTTAAAATGGTATATATCATAATTGAACGAGGGGGATGAAAGTAATGAAGCAGAAACAAAGAATGATAGTAACCGCAGCCATGGCAGCCACATTAGCTACAGGTGCATTACCTACTACATCGGCGTTTGCTGCAGAAACAAAATCTCCTATCCAACAACAAGAGTCACAAATGGGTATTCAACCGTTCGCACAGAGTAATTTAGAAAAGCAGTTAAAGCTGCCTTATATGGTCCGGAAGTCAAAAAGATTAAAGTATTTGAGCATGAATTTAATGTGAAACCAATTGAAGTGGTAGATTTAGGTGGCGGAAAAAAATATGTTAAAGGACAAATTTCCCATCATTTAAGTTTCCGCCTAGATGATCAATTGTATTATGATTTTACAGTGAAAGACGGAGAAGTAATCGGTACGCCTCAATATCATATTGATAGAGGTGGTTTAACACCATTCGCAGCGCCTCTTTTATCCCTTATCGCTGCGTATAATGGCATTCCAGTTAATCCAAATGATTTAAACGCAATTGGTCAACAAATTGGAAAATTAATTGATGGAAGCTGGGAACATGCCGCACAATCTATTGCCACTGTAGTTAGTTTAAGTTTTAATGAAAAGTAGATTTTAATAGGGATTTCATTGATGTGAAAACAGGCTTTAAATAATCTTACAAAGGGTAGTGCTTATAAATAGCAATGTTATGAAATGAATATACCCCTATTTTTAACATGTTAACCTATTATTGGTTCTGTTGCAACGTTTGAAAAAATATAAAGAGGGCTATAAATTGGAGATAGGGTTTAAGCAATTGCTACTAATTTTTGTAGTTCATTGAACGCCGAAAAGACGGAGTCTAATTCAAGACTCCGTCTCTGTTTATATAAGGCTTGAATCGTTTCAATCCCTTTTATGGTACGTGAAGCATGACGGATACTTCGGAATCCAGAAGATTTGGCAAAGCGCCGTTTTACATGTCGATGATCTTGTTCAATGAGATTATTGAGATGTTTGACGGTACAGTGTTTCGTATGTGTATAAAAATCATTTTTTTGTAATTTTTTAAATGCACAAAGCAAAGCTGGTGCCTTGTCTGTTGTGAGAACCGTTGGTTCGCCAAAAGCTTTGACTAATCGTTTCATAAACATATAGGCGGCTTGATGATCACGTGTATTACGAAGTTGAATATCTAGCGTGTGTCCATCTTTATCAATTGCACGATACAGATAGCACCATTCGCCTTTCACTTTGATGTAAGTCTCATCTAAATACCAAACATGATGTGCAGATTTGTTTTTCTTTTTCCAAATCTGATAAATCAAATTGCCATATTCATGGACCCAACGCATGATGGTTGTTGGATGAACGGAAACACCACGTTCTTTCAAGATCTCAGATACATCACGATAACTTAAAGAAAAACGACAGTAATAACCAACGGCTACCAAAATAATATCTTTCTTGAACTGTTTTCCTTTAAAATATTTCACGCATCCTACTCCTCGAATCAGTTTTCTTACATTTTAACTTCGCTTTAATAACTTTGCAACAGAACCTACTTTTATATATGTTGGGTGTTTTTGCCCATCCCCCCGAAAAGGGGGAATAAGAAAAAAGCAAGCTTTTCTTTTAAGAGAGCTTGCTTTTTTCTAAGCTATATTCGTATTCTTTGACTCTTCTATAAAATGTATTACTCTTCATTCCTACTCTTTGCATGGCTTCTACTGCAGTAATTTTATGATTTTTCCATTCTTGATAAGTTTCTTTAAAATTATCATCTATTTCAACTTTTTTGCGGCCAAATTTAACTCCTTTTTGAAGTGCAATTGTAATTCCCTCTTTTTGTCGTTCACGGATTCTTTTTCTTTCATCTTCAGCCATATAACTCAATAACTGCAAAATTAAATCTGAAATAAGGGTTTCAATTCCATTTAAATCTTTATATTTCATGGTGTTAAGAAGAGGCATATCTAACACAACGATATCAATCTTTTTTTCTTTAATTAATTCTTGCCATTCGTCTAAAATCATTTGTTTATTTCTCCCCAAACGATCTAGTGATTGAATGTATAAAACATCTCCGTTTCTCAACATACGTTTCATAAGTTGATATTCAGGACGTTTAAAATCTTTTCCACTTGCTCTTTCTATAAAGATGTATTCTTCAGGAATACTTATCTCTGCTGCGGTTGCGAGTTGTCTCTCAATAGATTGATCTTTACTACTTACTCTAATATAAAAGAATTTCCTCATTATGTATTCCTTCCCCCATTTCAAATCCCACACTCAATCTATAACTAGAAAAATTTGATGGTCATAAGATATAATTATTATATTTTAATGTCAAATTCTATACAACTCTCATGACGTATTTCAAAAATAATTATGTTATAATTGTGAAACATTAAAACCTACTCAAATGCACCGTGTCAAAAAGTATACTTTTTGACACGGTGCAATCTATTATAACTATAATTCATAAGGAGATATAGAAAACAACTAAATATGAATGTTCAAAAAAGATTAACTATTTTAACTACAGATGAAATAAATCAACTTTATAGTAG
>NZ_JBMDKC010000167.1:0-7028 GCF_057809515.1 Bacillus sp. FG16 | reverse complement strand
TAAGCAGTATAGACACTTTTATCGATGTTAAAACATTAAACGGAACTTATATAGTTACATAATGCTGACTGAACTTCTTAGAATATAGGAGTCTAGATATTGCTACAAAATAGGTATTATTTATGCCGAAAAATAAAAGAATCCGCTGGTTATAAACGGATTCTTCGCAATAGGAACACAAGGAAGCTGGTCCAGAGCGACCTGTGTATTCACTTGGATGAGAATAGTATATTCGAAAGAAATCAAAAGATGTATGGAAAATGAAATAAAACCTGTATGTAACAAAAAAAGAGCACTTAATAAAGTGCTCTCGTGACGAGTCTCATTTTATAACGACTATTTTATAAAGAAAGGAGCTCAGAATATTATATGTTAGTCCAGTTAATTGAGTGCTTCTTACAAATAAAGAGCAGCTAGCAAAGGCTAACTGCTCGGTTCTCCAAGGGGGAACAAGGAGAAAGTAACTTAATGGGTTGTTTACAGTATTGACGGAATACTGAGTTTTATTCAAGGGGGGAGAAGTAGGCCATTAACATGAAGCTGTGCCCATTCATATCCTGTAAGTAGTAAATTAATGACGGAGTAGATTGAGGATGGATGATCCGATTAAGGAGATAGTTGGCGCTTGGTTTGTTGCAGTAGGGACAATTATTGCTGCGATTGGGAGTACTCCTTTAAAAAAATTGAACAGCGGATTAAGAAAAGACTTGAACGTATGGGGGAATGTATTACAGGCAACGGGGAATGGTCTGGAAGCTGATGGACAAGGAAAAATATCCCTTGAATTGATTGGGAACGAAATTCAATCTATTGGGAATGTAACGGTTCTAGCAGGACTCATTATAGAATTTGAAGATGAAACACAAAAAAAATTAGTGACTGCAGGAAATTGGATACAAGCATTAGGTGGTGTTACATCAATAGGTGGGGAAATAGAGGAGAGTTCCAATATAGATGAATCTTATAACATTATCGGGAATTTGTTACAAGCGACTGGTAATTCATTACAGGAAATAGGTGGAATAGATGAATTGAAAGCTAGTCGGGATAAAGTAGAGGGAATTTCGGAAGACGATGAGGAGGATGGACAGCTTATAGTGATTACGGGGAGTTGGGTCCAAGCGGTCGGTTCAGTAGTTTCATTAATCGGTCAAATAAGAGAAGAAATCCAAGAGATAGAGGGAAATAATTCATAGAAAACCTAATAAAATAATCCTTTGATGGAGAAAAGAGCTTAAAACACAGGGACAATTCACGTTTAGATTATTTTTGAATGTAATGGGTATGAAAAGTGTTAAAATGCTTCAGAATGGAAATGAGAGGCGTTTAAATGAAAGGGTGAGAGAATTGGCAGGTCTAAAGAAAAGGAAAGTGAAAAAAGCAATTGCGCGTCGTTCGAAAATTATAGAAAGTGCTGAGAAAGAAAGGGTTAAGAAAGCTTGGAGAAATATTTTTTCGCAGGCTGGTATTTTGAAGTGAAAAAAATTTAATAGGGTCCGGCTAGAAAACTAGAGGACACCAATTTTTAGAGCAGCAATGAAGCTGTTTTAAAAAATGGTGTCCTCTTTATTTTTGAAAGGGGATGTGAGGAATGAAGGCATTAAAAGATCAACTACGCGAATGGAAAAAACAATCTAAGCAAGTGGAAAACAAACAGAAGAGAACACGAAAAGAAAACTTACGCACTCGTGATATTGAAGATTTAATGGGGATTCATGGGCCACGTTATGAGCGTAGACGTGGAGTTATAAGACAAAAGTAGTGTAAAAATAAAAAGGAGTGATTTTACATGACGAAGCAATTATCTTTCTTACCAAAAATCGATAGAGCAGCAACACAAGAGAAATTAGAGGGTATTCTTGAAAGTGTACGTATATATAAGCAATTTGGAATGATGCGTAAGGAAATGAAAGTCACTCCTTCTTATGAAAGGAGAGAGCATGGTCCTACACATGCAGTTGGCAAACCGTTAGAGGATGTAGCAATCTCTAATATTCAACAAAACAAGCGTGAAGAATGGTTAGAGAAAATGGCATTTCGAGTTGAACAAGCATTAAGTCGATTCGGAAACAGTACAGCTGGAAAAAATCAGAGGGACATTATAGTTAAACGGTATTTAGAAGACGAAGATGTGTGCGATTATATGGTGTATAACGAAATTGGCATGAGTGAACGTACGTATCGACGTGTGAAAGCTAGAGCGTTTTATAAATTGGCCTTTGCTCTTAGATTAGAAGTTTATGAAACTGAAGAAACTGGAGGGAATGAATCATGAATTTTGTTCAGCCCATACGTGATCCAGAGCAAATACAACAAATCAAAGAATATTTAAAAGAAAAGAATGCACGTAACTATATTTTATTTGTAATGGGAATCAATACAGGGTTACGTATCAGTGATATTTTAAAACTAAAGGTTGGAGATTTAAAAGGTAGTCATATCTCAATGCGAGAAATGAAGACAGGTAAGCAGAAACGCATACAAATAACAGCAGCACTAAAGAGAGAGCTTCGATGGTTTAATGAAAATAGAGAAGATGATGAGTACCTATTAAAAAGTAGGCAGGGAAAAAATCGTCCAATCGGTCGTAGTATGGCATATAAGATACTAAGTGGAGCGGCAGCAGAGTTTGGTTTAGATGAAATAGGAACACATACGTTAAGAAAGACGTACGGATACCATATGTACATGCAAACGAAAAACATAGCATTACTTATGGAGATATTCAATCATTCGTCAGAGAAGGTCACGTTACGTTATATAGGTGTAAACCAAGATGCAATGGATAAAGCAATGACTAGGTTTAAAATCTAATCATTGCTTTTTTCTTTATAAATCTATACAGTTACTCATAAATTTCGTACTGTGTAACTCAAAAGGGGAAGTATTATAAATTCAATGATAGCAAGGGCAGTAGCGTTTGGCTTAGTTACACACAATTAAACATATGGGTAATTGGAAGGTATAAAATATGCACATGACGTATAAAAGTTATATAGAATGAATGAGAGGTGGAACAGATGATGTGTGAAGAGTTATTACAAGCATTGGTTCAATATCAAATGCAGCAAGGAGAAAAGCCAAACACATTAAGGTTAAACCAAGATTACTATAAAACTGTATTAGAGCAATTAGCTTATCCTGATTGGTTAATGGAAAAGAAAATTAAGAATTTAGATCAGACGTTTCTCGGGGTTCAGGTGGAACTGACAAGTGAAGTAGAAACGTTTGAAATCAGGAGGATAAAAAAATTGGCAGAGTTTTGACCGCTTTTTGGCAGGAAATATGCCGGTTGTTTTGAATTTATCGTGTTATATTTGTATTGTGAGAAGTGGCGGAAAACACACCCCATAAAATTTCCTTATCATATATGTGGTTTAAACGGTTTCATAATAACGTTACATAAAATCCGAAACCAGCAGATAGTACTGATTGAATGGTACTGTTATTAAGAAGAGCTTTTGCTCTCCTTCCAGTTACTTAATAAATTGTAAAGAGATTGTTGTTGTCATGTTTGGGTAATTAGAAGGGGAGAGATGTTATCCTCCTGGTCCAGTAACGATATAGGCTTTTCATGCAAGAGTAAATAATGTTCAGTTATTCTTTTTTAGTACATCTGAATTTGTCTCTTGATACAGGTAATATATATGATTCTTGGTTATTCTTTTTTTAGTTAGAGTAATCTTATGTATATGCGTATAGGAGAGGCTGAAATTGATGCGAGTGAAAAAGGATATGTTAAAGCAATGGAAAGCCGATTTTCAGGCTATTCAAGAGGAAAAAAGAAGGAAGAAAAGAGAAAAGAAAAAGAATAAAAAATATAATATTCCGGGTCACACAGCTGACTTTATGAATAGAGAAGATACGTATTATAAAAAGAACAGGGTATGGAAGCAAAAGAAGAAATAAGTGTGGAGGGAGGTTTAATGGTTATAGATGGATGAAGGAATGAAGAATGCAAGAATATATAAGTGTGGTGGGTTATTTTAGATGAAAGGTATCCTGTGCATTCTTCAACCTTCTGAATAGAAATGGGAGGAAGAAGAACGAATATCATTTGGTGCGATACATGAGTGGGTATAGGCACATGCAGTGCACCAATTTTACGGTAGATTCTTCCTCTATTTGTATTATGAACTTGAATTTGGTTTTTGATACCAATTAAATGTAATTTTCATCACACTTTTCATTTAATTGTGTATGTTATATTAGTGTAGGGAAACATAGAAACATCTTCTGAGAGCACGTTGGTTACGTGCTTTCTTTTTGTTTGATTTACCAAAAACATGGAACCTTTTTCATAAGACAAGCATACACTGGAGCGTAGGACAACCACTTAGGTGGTACCTATACGCTCATAGGAACTCCTTTCTATCATTAGAGTTTGTTTTAAGAGTAGCCATTTTATGTTGGCTGCTCTCTTTCTGTTTAGGGAAAATAAATGAATGCCTATTTGGCCTGGGGCATGCAAAATAAAAGCACAACCAAATCATGTTGTGATACATAATCTGGTTGTGCCAAGTGTGAATAGATAATGAAAAACATAAATACCTTCGTAGGGGGAAGGATTATGTTTGATTGTAGCTTTATATTAGCATGTAATCTGTTAATAAGGTTAGTTTAAAAATGTCATGTAATAAAGGTAAAATAACGGTGGATGAAGAGCGAATGGATAATGATAAAGAGTAGCTTTATATATGAGATACAAGCATTCATTTGGGTGCTTTATGGAGTAGGATTCGGAATGGATAATCGATATCTTAAAATGATAGTTGATGAATTGAGGGAAATGTTAGGTCTTTAAAAAGAGATAAGGATGGTCTGAAACAAGCGTTGCTTGAAGTTTCAACGAAGGTGGACGGATTGAATAGAAAAGGGGAGTATGTTAAACGTTAGCAACATGAGTTTATATAACTCAACTCGTATTCAACAAATTATTGAACAATCTGAAGTGATTAAACAGATTAATAATAAGTCCATTTGAAGTTAAGTTTTTGATAGATGGCGAAGTATTTGCTAAGGCTGTAGTAACTTACAGCCGATTTAATTTAAGTTTGTAAAATTAAGGAAGAATAACTTGGGAGTGATAAAAAATGAAACTAAATAAACAAGAGCAAGCAGTTGCAATTGGTACATTCATTTCAATGCTAGGACAAGACCTTGTAAATGAACGCATCGATAAACAGAAATTAGAAAGAGTACTTCCTATCTTTAATGAAATGCAAGATAATACAACACCAAAGCAAAAGAGAGAAGCAATGATTAGTTTGCTTGGTAAAGCGGTGGATGAATTCTTAGAAAAATAGCTATAAAAAAAGGAAAAGCAACTCGCTTGGGGGGCGAATTACTTTTCCAAATGGCAATGTTAATTCTATTATAACAATTTGTATTTATTTGTAAATATATAATTAGAATATTCTTTTAAATGAGGTGAGGATAGATGAAAGTCTACTGTTCTAACTGCAATGAAGATTACAATATGCAACCAAAAGTAGCACAGCTTTCTAATCGCATTGAGAAGTGTTACTTCACATGTCCTCATTGCGAACATGAGCATGTCGCTGCATATGTGAACGATAAGATTCGTAAGCATCAAGCGGATATATATAAGTCCCACTTATATTTTCGACATCACCATAAGGCTCTTAAAATCTTTAACAAATTGTTACGACTTACATTCAAACGAATTTGAGCATGATGAATTTTTAAAGAGGACTTATATAGCTAAGTGTCATGAACGGATTAATAAAAAGAATCTGGCCATCGAGGATGAAATGAAACGATTGAGGAAGAGGATGGAAGGTGCCAAGTAAACCATTCAAGCCGTGCAAGTCATTAGGTTGCAATGAACTAACACGGGATAAATATTGTTCTAAACATATCCAAAAGGAAAAAGAAACCGTAAGATATTACGACAAACATATTCGAAACAAAAGCTCACGTTCATTCTACAACTCAAGACTGTGGAAGGATATGCGTGAGCTTATTTATCGTAGAGATCATGGCTTATGTGTTCAATGTAGAAGCAAGGACATCATTAAGATAGGTGATGTAGTCGATCATATCATTCCTATTCGTGTTGATTGGTCGAAACGATTAGAACCGACTAATTTACAGACGCTTTGCCATGCTTGCCATAACAAGAAAACAAAAGAAGATGAGAAGAAAAACAAAAAATAATTCGAAAGAAAAAATTCATAAACAACCCCCCACCATAAAAAAGCAAAAGGCGACTTCCTGGAGACCGCCGCCTAGCTTTCTGTGCAAAAAGTTCGTTTTATTCCATAAAAGGGGGTTCAGCCGAGGGAGGTGGTTCACATAGGAAGGAAAGCGAAGCCGATTCATTTGCATTTATTAGAAGGTAATACAAATCGATTGACAAAAGATGAAATTGAACAACGATTAAAAGCTGAAAAGCAGTTACAAGCAAAAAAGGACAAGGTAAAGCCACCAACGTGGTTAGATTCAGTTGCTAAGAAAGAATTTAGACGGATTGCTGGTGAATTACTAGAGCTAGATGTTATTACAAACATAGATGTGAATGCATTAGCAACGTATTGCGATGCTTACTCTGACTATGTTGCATGCACCAAAATTATACGAGAAGAAGGACTTCTTGTTGAATATACAAATAAGGCAGCTGAAACCAATAAAGTTCCCCATCCACTACTTACAAAGAAGAAGCAATTGCATGAACAAATGAAGGCTTTGGCTGTTGAGTTTGGTCTTACACCGAGTGCAAGAGCGAAAATTGTCATTCCAAATAGTAAACAAGGCCCTAAAACAAACGTAGAGAAGGAGTTTGACGTATAACATGATTAGACAATGGATGATGGACTACTGTGATGATGTATTACATGGTGAAGTTGTTGCTTGTCAGAAGCATAAACAAGCGTGTAAACGATTTTTAAGAGATATTGAGCGTGAAGGTTCTGAAGATTTTCCATATGTTTTTAAGGAAGAAAAAGCGCTTCGTTTCTTAAAGTGGATGTCTCTTTTTAAACATACAAAAGGAAAATTAGCAGGTC
>NZ_JBMDKC010000166.1:0-7068 GCF_057809515.1 Bacillus sp. FG16 | reverse complement strand
CCGGCATACAGGAAGTCAGGGAATCGTAAGACTTCCTGGTGTGCGGATAACTGTAAGATTGGGAAGCGAATCAAACAATTAGGCGAAACCTTACTGGAAGGGAGAAATGAGACGATGGCGGAACAACTGGCTGAAGAAAGAAATTGGGATACATTATGCGAGAGAGCGGAGAAATTACGAGGTGAAAAACTATCTTGGGCAAAAATTGCAGACCGTTTGGGCGTGAGTGAAAGCACCTTGTATTATAACGTTGCAAAACGACGAGAGAAAAAAGAGAACGCTAGGAAACGTATAGGCGTATCTAAGCTATTCACCACAAAAGAAAAGGCTCAGGGAACAAACAACGAAAACGGAAAAAGTGTGATGACTACTCCTGTACTTTTGAAAGAAAAAGAACAACTCTTACAAACCCTACAGACAGAACAAGAAGCGAGAAAAGGAATCGAAGCGGAATACGAACGTATCAAGAAACAGTTACAAGAACGGGAAGAAGCATATACGATTTTACTGAATGAAAGTAACCAGTTAAGCGAAAAGAAATGGGAACTGGAAGCTGAGTTACGTAAAGTACACATCAGAATCAGCGCAGTAGAAGAAACAGCAGAAATGGAACGGAAACATCGCTTGGAATTACAAGCAAGAGCGCAAGCATTAGGAATCGCATTAAAAGCAGTATTGTAGGTGAGAGACATGAAGCTCACCAGAGAAGAACGCATACAACTTACTTATCAGATTGGCGATATCATCGAACAGAAATGTAGACGGTGTTATTACAATCGTTCAGATGATGCGAGTTTCAGTATCAGCATTTGTGCGAATTGCCCGACTGGTCAGGAGTTACGCCAATTGGGTAGGTATTTTGATACGGAGCCGAGACAGCGCGCAGGGAAACCTGGAAATATTCCGGATGGATTGACGCCAGCCCGTGTAAGGGAACTCAATGACCAGGGGATTCCAGATAAAGAGATTAGTATCATGTTTGAGCGGAGTCCGTCTTACGTGAGTAAATTGAAAAATAAATGGAGAAAGCAAGGAGTATGGGAAGGGCCAAATCGGGCACCGAAGAAATCGAAGAAACGGAAAAGAGGAAGTGGAAATGGCGAAAGTGATTGAAGATGTGAGAGCGATGTCAGATGAGGAGTTTATAAGTAAGTATGAAGATTTGGTACATCACTTTATCTGGAAGAGATATAAGGGCATGTTAGAAATAGTTAAAGCGAATACAGGTTTGGAGATGGAGGATTTAGTGCAGTACGGGATGATTGGTCTCATAAAAGCGAGAAGGGATTTTAATCATGAGCTCGGTTATCAGTTCTCTACGTACGCGATACCAAAAATTCATGGAGAAGTTGGAAAGTTTATTATGAATAGTCACAAGATAAAGGTGCCAAGAGACTTGTATGTACTAAGAGGGAAAATGATGAGGCAAGGACTGATGGGGGAAGATGGAGAGACGATTTGTAAACAACTGGATGTGGCTCTTCCAGAAGTGAAAGAGGCATTACAATATCAACCCAATACAAAGTCTCTACAGGATGTAATGTATATAACGGGGAGTGGTGGGAATGAAGAAATACTGTTAGAAGGCATGCTGGAAGATACACAAGTAATCGAAGAGACACAGAAAGTCGAGAATCACATGGTGCTTCAATCGTTTTACCAAACAATGCAGCAGCCAGAATTGATTGTGTGGGATATGCATGCGAAACATAAAACGCAGCAAGAAATTGGGAATAGAGTCGGGAGATGTCAGGTACAAGTAAGTCGGATATTGAAACGAATTCAGAAAAGAGCGAATGAGTTTGGGAAAGAGCAGGGATTAGCGAAATGAATATGATTGGGTGAATCGTTCGGTGGTTATTTTAAATTAGGTACCTTTGTAAAAAATAAAGGATAAATGAAGATCGTTTCATTCAAAAATTGTATAGAAAAGGGGAAATGAGAAATGACGCAAATGCAAACATTTTCACATAATATGTTCGGTAATTTAGAGGTCTTCATTCGGGATGGGAAAGAGTATTTTCCGGCAACAGATGTGGCGAAAGTACTTGGATACTCAGATCCACATAAAGCCGTGAAGCAACATACAAAAGAGGATGGGTGGGCGATTTGCCCAGTCATCGATTCACTAGGAAGAGCACAAGAGAAGAAATTCATTAATGAAGGGAATTTATATAGATTAATCGTGAAATCCAAACTCCCACAAGCAGAACAATTTGAAAAATGGGTATTTGAAGAAGTACTCCCAAGCATTCGAAAACACGGAGCTTACATGACACCGCCTACGATAAACGCCTTACTACAAGATCCAGATTTATTAATAGGTCTCGCGTCGCAACTCAAACACGAGCAACAGGCAAGGCAAGTGGCGGAGCAAAAGAATCTCATGTTAACACAACAAGTCGCAGAGAACGCATCTAAGATTACCTACCTCGATCAAATTCTTCAGTCAAAAGATACGGTAACTGTTTCACAAATTGCAGCTGATTATGGGTTATCAGCAGTACGATTAAATAAAATCTTAAAGGATGAAAAAGTACAGTACAAAGTAAACAATCAATGGCTCCTGTATGCGAAACATCAAAATAAAGGATATACAAAATCACAAACAATTGATGTCACGCATTCAGACGGGAGTAAATCTGTAAAGATGAATACACGCTGGACACAAAAAGGAAGATTGTTTATCCATGACATGTTGACGAAGCGAGGTATTATTCCGGAAATGGATAAGGAGGCAGTTTAAAGTTTGAGTTAGAAAAAATGGCTTCATAAAATAGGGTGAATTCGCATTTGAAATTTTTTAGAATGTCATAGGTATCGGGTGAGTAATAATGTGTTGAAAAGAAGAATAGGACGTTTAAATCAAGAATAGGGATTGTAACAAAAAAAGAGGAACCCTTTTGTAAGAGTTCCGCAGGTAGCTGACAAATTAATAAGAAAAACATCATAATGTATGTGTAGTATAGCAGATTGGATAGGACAAAGTATAGAAAGGTTAGAGTGAATAGAAGGAAGGCATAACAAAGCAGTTAGCAAAAGCTAACTGCTCAGTTGATGAAAGGATATCCAAATAAGCCTAGTCTCAGTTTCCGGAATGCAGGCTATTGAGTAGCCTATGGATATTATGAGTTAGTTTCTTATTTTTTATACAAAAAAAATAAAACGAGCACTTGTGCCAGAGTGCCCGTTCTTGAAGCCTAAAGTTGATTCATTCTTGTTATGTGTGTGAGTCATGAACAAATAATGATTCGACAAGTAAGGATTCAAGATAATATATGTAATTTTGAGGGAATTGTGACTCGAAAAACAAAAGAAATGGGATGAATGCTACAACAGAGTTGAAACTAATAATAGTAAGAAACTGTACTGGTGTTATAGAATGGTGAAAAGTCAGCGAGGTGTGCAGTATGAATGGCAAGGAAAAGCGTATTCGCATTTTAGATATACAGGACCAGCATTGTCAACCGTGTGAATTTCAAATGAAGCCATTGCAAGAATGTATGCAGCATTGTGAAGTAGGATTGGAATTAAAGGAATTAGCAAGGGGATTATTCGAAGAGAATAAGGGGCGAAAACCTAAAGAAGAATGGGATGAGATTTGTAGACAAGCTGCCAAGTTATATGAGCAGGGATTTGGGACAACCATGATAACAAAGACGCTCGGTTGCCCAAGTAGTACTTTGCGTGAGCAATTAAAAAAACGAGGAATGTGGAAAGGAAAAACGCAGGCGGAGATACAAGAACAAAGTCGGAAGAAATGGGATGACTGGTGTCAACAAGCGCTGAAGCTAAGAGGGCAGGGATATAGTTATCCGAAAATAGCGGACCATCTTGGTGTGCCGGCATCAAATTTACGTAATGAAATGAGTAAGAGGGGATGCCGTAGGTAGTGGATAATGAGAAAAAACAGGTAGTAAAAAACTAGCTGTTTTTTCGTGTGACATCTATATATTTTAAAGTTGTTGCTGGACTGCTATGGCCAAAGAAATGTTGTAATAGTGCGATATCTATCCCAGATTTGTATGCGTAATATCCCCAAGTTTTTTGAAGTGTATGTGAACTGATACCGTCTATTCCAACTGCTTTTGCGGTTTTGTTCAAAACATGCCAAGCATGTTGCCTTGAAATGGGGCGTCGCCCTTTTTGAGACTTTAATAATGGTTCATCAGGTGTTTGAACGTTACGTTTTTTTATATAGTGTTTAATCGCATAATGCAGTATTTCGTTTACAGCAAACCATTTATGTATTTTTTCTTTTTCATTATAAAATAGAATGGAATTACGAATCTTTCCGTTTGTATCAAGCACATCCCGAACTTGTAATTGTAAGATTTCACTGACTTTTAAACAGGAATGCAGAGTGAATAGAAATAGTAGGTTATCACGTTTAGAAGATTGTGAAAGTATATGTTGGATTGTTTCAATTTGCTGTTCATCTAGTATTGCTTGTTTAACTTTTTTCATTGTAAGCATTCTCCTTTATAGAACTAGGGAAAGCGGCAATTGTATGTATCTCAAAAGAAAATATAGATCGATAAATTATGTAAATGTGAAAGGAATCTTTTGTTAAATCTCATTAAAAGTATAAACATTAGGAGGATTTTTATTCAGGAGGGGTATCCATGAATCAATTATCTTTTTTTACCTATATCGATGAGAAAGAAATCCGTCCTTTTGTGATAGAAGAATTGAAGAAGTATAAGGTGTTACGCGTTCGTTTCCAGAATCAGCAAGAACGGATGGAGGTAGGTGCAGATATCTTATTTCCGGAATTGCGAAAGATAGATGTCCATGAATTGAAGTACAGGCAATTACATCGTGCATTTGAACATGCCTTAGATCGAGAAGAACAACAGATACTAGAAATGAAATATATGAGTGCGACAGAGTTAAACGATGATTATATTTATACGGTATTAGGAATGAAGCGCGGTAAGTTTTATCGGAAACGAAAGTCAGGGATTTTGAATTTCGCAACTGCATTAGAGATGATATAAAAATTTATGGAACTTTTGGGGTACTGTTTGGGGCACTAAATCGGGTACCTTTTTTATGTGGAATCGGAGGTACGATATTTCTACAGTTATTGTTTAAAAACAGTGTACTGTGGGGATAGCGTATCCACCATCATGTGAAGTGATGTGAGTGGGCCCCATTATCAAAACGTTACCGAAGAACGGGCATGGGCGGTAGGAACCCGCGACAGGACGAAAAAATCAAGGGAAATGATATATAAGACCACGGTTCTAGATGGTATCGTGGTCTTGTTTATTTATAGCAAGCAGTGATAATATCTGTTGGAACACAATATCAATAGGGAGAGGATGGTGATCGTATGGAAAAAATATTTGCCACACATGTGAGCTTGGTAAATGGGAAAACGCATATCTTACATATGAAGTTGGAGAGTTTTTTAGACAAAGTGGTTGCTCCAGATGGAAGTTTTAGGGAAGGACTAATACACTTGGATGACATTGTAATAAACCCAGAACATATTGTTTCTGTGCAGCAAGTCACTTCTGTACGAACGCGTAGGGCGAGTCGAACTATATAGGGAATGTGGAGAAGGCACCTATAGCGGGTGTTTTTTCTATTTTATGAGGAGGATTCACAAAATGGCTAATAACAAATTAATTATTGAAGTAACTGCTGATACAACTGAAGCATTAGAAGGGATTAAGGAAGTAACAGAAGTTGCAAATGAATGTGCGGAATCGTTAGAGAAGTTAGAAAAGGTTATGAATAGGCTTACGAATAAGAAGAAACAAGAAGATATAAAATTTGTCCTGACATTAGGTGAGAAAGTAGTGGTTAAATCTATTGTTGAGCATACAGCGGATTCAATTCAAGGTCGCGTAATTAAAGGGAGTGAGATAAATGAAACTAGATAAACAAGAACAAGCTGTTGCAATCGGTACATTCATTTCAATGCTAGGACAAGACCATGTAAATGAACGCATTGATAAACAGAAATTAGAAAAGGTACTTCCTATCTTTAATGAAATGCAAGATAATACAACACCAAAGCAAAAGAGAGAAGCAATGCTTAGTTTGCTTGGTAAAGTGGTAGATGAATTTTTAAAACAATAGCCATAAAAAAAGGAAAAGCAACTCGCTTGGGGAGCGAATTACTTTTCCTGATGGCAATGTTAACTCTATTATAACAAGTTGTATTTATTTGTAAATATATAATCGGAATATTCTTTCAAAAGAAGTGAGATAGATGCAAGTCTACTGTTCTAATTGTCATGAACATTACGATATGCAACTACAAGTAACATAGATTTTGTTGTACTTGAGTAACCGAATGGCTATTTTTTAAAATTGAAGGGTGAGAATAATGAATAAAAAGGATTTAATAATCAAACTAATTGAGGATTGTCGGATAACGATGAATGAGGCGAGGGTGCTACAAGATTTGGAGCCTGTTCCAGATGCACGATACGACCGTTTGTATACGAAAATAAACGAATAACAGGGGGAATAAAGATGTTGTGGGTATTAGGGTATCTCATTATAGGTATGGTGTATGCATCGATTCAAATGCGACCCATTTTGCATAAGATGTTGAAAGAACAGGAGGGTGATGAGAAAGGAGAAGCAATCGTGATGGCCGTTGTACTTATTCTCATATGTTTGTTTGCTCCATTATGGCCAGCATTGTTGACATTCAGAGTGATAAAGCTATGTAGTAAGGGCAGTGGTACAAGTGCCAAGTAAACCGATGAAGCCATGCGCTTCACCAATGTGTACAGTGTTAACGAAGGACAAGTACTGCAGTAAACATCAAGACAAGGTACAGGATAGCGCCAGACACTATGACAAATACATACGGAATAAAAGCTCACGTGCCTTCTATAACTCAAGACTGTGGAAGGATATGCGTGAGCTTATGTATCGTAGAGATCATGGTTTATGTGTGCAATGCAGAAACAATGACATCATTAAGATAGGGGATGTAGTCGATCACATCATACCTATTCGAGTAGATTGGTCCAAACGATTAGAATCGACTAATTTACAGACGCTTTGCCATGCTTGCCATAACAAGAAAACAAAAGAAGA
>NZ_JBMDKC010000165.1:0-7445 GCF_057809515.1 Bacillus sp. FG16 | reverse complement strand
TCAAATCAGAAGATGGTAAGGCTGTTAATATATATGGAACTTTGGCAATTCATATTGCAGCCACTCAAAAAATGCATATTGAATTGAAAGAAGTAAAGGAAGAAAATAAACAACTAAAAGAGCAAGTTTCAACGCTTTCAAATGAAGTATCCACATTAAAAGATTTAGTTCAAAAATTAATAGACGAGAAACCAGAGCAGCCATGAGCTGGTCTTTTTTTATTGTCTAAATGGGGAGAGAACAAAATGACCAATCAAATCCAAAGTACAAATCCAGAGGGAAATCAATTACAAAGCCAAATTATCAATCAGATCATGCCAATACTAGAGAAGTTAGTTATGCAATTAGTTCAAAACCCGGCTCCGAATGAAGATGTGATGCCAGGGAACGATAATAAATTTATGGAAATCGATGATGTTGTAGATAACTTAGTAAATGCCGGAATTATTACCGCGAGCAATTTTAACGTTAATGTTGAGTTATTCAGAGGTAGTCCAATTACCGTTTCTATTATTAAAGCAGGAGATCCGGCATCAGAGATTTCTACAGAAGTAGGTGCTGGAGATTCTATTAAGGAACATATAGAAGCATCAGATAATCACGGAGTAACTAAATAACTAGATTTAAAGCAAAGCGTACGAAAAGTAGGCTTTTTTATTTTGAATAATTTATGAGGTTGGAAAGAGGTGGACGGTATGGATGGTTTGCAAGAGGTAAGAAGTGATGTTCAAGAAATAAAGCAAGATATCAAGGACATTCGTTTAGAAATTAAAAGCTTAGAGATGCGAACAACAGGTAACGAGAAAGACATTATTAATATCAATAAGCAATTAGATAAGATTAGCGCTAATACAACTTGGATCTTACGCCTTATTGTTGGTGGGCTTATTGGGGCGGCTCTGACCTTCTTCTTGAAAGGAGGTGGTATGTAATGATTGAAATTACGGTAATGATTGGTGTTGTTGTAGGATTATCACAAATTGCAAAAACAGTTGGGATGCAAACAAAATATGTTCCGTTACTAAATTTAACGCTTGGCATAATGCTAGGCGTTTTATTTTTGTCTCAAGATATCAAAACAAATGTATTTCAAGGAAGCATTATTGGACTGTCAGCAAGTGGATTATTTGACCACACAAAAATTATAAAAAAGGATGCCGATGTAAAATGAAAAAGAAGTGGAAACATATTTCATCTATAGTTGTTGCTATGATTTTAGTATTATCAATTGGAACAAACGTATTTGCTGATAGGGTTTTGATTATTCCTGATTTACCAAAACAACCATACCGTAATGGTGTTGGTGCTTATGAAGGCGTTGTAGCTCATTCTACAGCTACTCCAGAAGCCCCAGCTATTAATATTCAAAAATATGAGTCTCGTACATGGCGTTCAGCGTTTGTTCACTATGCAGTTGACTGGAATGAAAAGATTCAAATTGCATCTACTAACTATCGTGCATGGGGTGCAGGTCCAGCAGCGAATGCTAGATTTGTTCATATTGAATTGTGTGAGACAAGCAATCCAGTGAAATTCAAACGTTCTTACGAACGATATGTAGAGTTGATTGGAGAAATCTTGCGAGAACGAAATATTCATCCTTCTAAAGGATTATGGACACATAAGGATATTACTTATAAATTAGGTGGTACAGACCATGAAGACCCACTTGATTATCTTCGTAGTCATGGTGTATCAGAGGCTAAATTCCGAGCAGACGTGTTAAAAGCTTATAATGGGAACTCTGTTACAGTGGATGCTAAACCACAAAAACCAAATGAAGTACCTGGTACAGTAGAGGTGAATGGGATTGCGTATATTGAGGGGTACAATGTAAATCTCCGTTCTGGACCATCAACAGATAATAGTGTTATTCGTAAACTACAAAAAGGAGAGGCTTATAAAGTATGGGGCAAATTAGGGAACTGGTTAAATCTTGGTGGTAACCAATGGATTTATTATGATTCCTCATACATCCGTTACAATGAGACAGATGCTTCTACTATAATTGGTAAGAGGGTTATTTCTAAAATGGACAATTTACGTTTCTATGAATCTCCATCTTGGCAGGATAAGGATGTTGCTGGTTATGTAGATACGGGGTTGGGATTTACAATTGATGAAAAAGTAAATGTCAATGGTTCACCACAATATAAAGTGAGGAATAGTAGAGGGGATGTATTCTATCTTACAGCAAGTTCTTATTATGTAGAAGTAAAATAAAAAGTACCGGCTCATTGAGTCAGTACTTTTTATGGTTTTTTAATTCTGACATCGTTTTATATTGATTTTATGAAAAGTGTGGATGAATATTTCAATATTCTACAATTTATATGGAAAATAAGGTAATATATAGCTAGGTTATATATTATTTTTTATAGGGGGAAAATAATGACAGCTGAAATCGCGGTACTAAACAAAACAGGGGTAGCGTTAGCAGCAGATAGCGCCGTTACTATTGGAACAACTGGAGCTCAAAAGGTGTATAATTCTGCAAATAAGTTATTCACATTATCTAAATATCAACCAGTAGGTATAATGATCTATGGTGGAGCGAGCTTTATGGGAATCCCATGGGAAAATTTAATAAAAATGTACCGAAAAAAGCTGGGTACTACGATATTTAATGAGTTAAGAGATTATTGTAATGATTTCATTGATTTTTTGGAAAATGATTCTTTAGTAAAGCAATACATAGGTGAACATAGTTCGGTACAAAGTATATTTAACTTCTTCTTATTAGAATTATTAGAAGAAGTTAACGAAATAATAAATACAAAGTTTCAAGGTACGGGTCTAGGAGACTCTGATGTGGCACGTATAATTAGCGGAATTTTGGATGAAAAGGTAACAAATTTAAGAGGCAGTGAATCAATTGAAGGTTTTGACGATAATTTTGTCGAAGATTTCAAAGGAAAACATGCCAATGATATTCATACTGTTCTTGGTCATACTATATATATAGACATTGATGATGAATTAAAAGAGAAATTTGTTACTTGGGCTACATACTTAATGTGTAGTAAATATTTTTCAGATAGGGTTTCGGGCGTTGTTATAGCTGGATTTGGTGATAAAGAAGTCTTTCCATCCCTATATGAGTACAATGTTGAAGGGATATTTTGTGACAAATTGAAATATCTTCTGAATGACTGTAACATTATTGGTGCAGAGAGAGGTGATGGGAAAAGTACGGCTTCTATAGTACCCTTTGCACAAAAAGAGATGGTATATTCTTTTCTGACGGGAATTAATCCTGATTTATCTGGGGTTATAAATCAATGTTTAAATAACATATTTAATCAGTATGACCAAGTGTTATCCAACCGATTAAATGTGAGTTTTACTCAGGAACAGCAAAAAATAATTCAGGAAACTGGACAAATGGCGCTTGAGCTTTTCCAAAAGGAGCTTACAGATGCTAAAAGAAAACACTATATTCAACCTATTTTGGATATTGTAGAAGTTCTACCTAAAGAAGAACTTGCAGCAATGGCTGAGGCTCTAGTTAATTTAACATCATTTAAAAGAAGAGTAACAGCAGAAGCTGAAACTGTAGGTGGCCCTATAGACGTAGCGGTTATTACAAAAGGTGATGGTTTTGTATGGATAACGAGAAAACATTACTTTAATTCAGATTTAAATTATTTATTTTTCCAAAACTACTTAAGGAGAGATGAAAATGATGGGAATAATGTTCGCTGATAATCGTAAAAATAAAGGTCTATTTTTTCAAGAACCGAAAGGGAAAAAAAACTTCTTGCTATTTAATAAAGAGGAACAAAATTTAGGAAAACAAATTGCTGACAAAATTGTGAAAAAAATAAAGGACGAAAAATAAAAAAGGATCGGCTCTTGATTGAGTCGATCTTTCTTGTTACTATGATATTTTAAAATTTACTTTTAGATAATGCTTTTAATATAGGATTAATGATTTTACTTAATAAACGAAATCCCCTAAATATAGATTGAACAACCTTCAAACTATCTCCCTCCCTTAAATTAAGCTAATTATACCAAATTCTTTTAATACAAATTGAAATAATGTAAATGTACTAAGAAATAAGTAATAAAAAAGTCCTTCTCGTATGGGAGGAATGTGCTATTTTATAGGATAAAATTAGACTTATAGGAAAAATATTCTTGATATACAGTTGACTTAAGTCAACTTAAGGTGTATAATAAGAGTATAAAGAACAGGAGGTGAACAAAGTGGATTGGATAATAATCTTAGGTGCTATAGCTACAACAGCAACGGTTTTCTCTCAAGTAACCGCAGGTGTTAAAAACATCGTAGATACATATTACAAGGTGAAAGAGGAAAAACAAAAGAGTCGCCCCGACCAAGGAAACGACTCAGAATAAGCACACAGGGGAGGGAAACCTCTCCTGCATTTAAGATTATATCACATTCCATATTATTATGAAAAAATTTATCTGGACGAATCTACCTGTAGTCATTGTTTTAGGGTTCATTTTATCAATTCTTGACTATGATAATTTAAACGCATGGGGTTATATCTGTATTATTGGTACTATATTAGCGATAATCCTAATGGTAATCAACATGGTTATTTTGTATATAAAGGAGAAGAAAAATGTATAACTTTGAATCTAAGGAAGAACTAATAAAATTCGTAAATGATGAAATAGTGAATACTTCAGAGGCATTGGAGATTTTAGAATGCTCAAGGCAGAATTTAAATAAGTTGGTGAAGTCGGGGACGTTAGTGCCGATTAAAGAGATGGTTCGAGATAGATTATTTTTTAAAAAGGATATTTTAAATAGGAAAGAACAGATGAAAAAATAAAAAGTTATTAATACTATATATAATAATTTCATTTTGGATAATCGCAAAATATAGTATTATATAATGTTTTGGTAATAATTACAATAAATTAAATGATTTTTTAATGAAAATGTAGTAAAATATAATTAGAAGTAAATTAACCTCAATATAGAAAGGGGGACTACAACCATGAAAAATATTACAGCATTCGATGTAGCGAATTATTTTCTTAGTAAAAGTAAACCGAACACAGAATATTCTATAACACATCTTAAGTTGCAAAAATTAGTGTATTATGCGCAAGGTTGGCATATGGCATTAAATAATGGAGAAGCACTTTTTGATAATGAAATTCGTGCTTGGGTTCACGGTCCTGTATGTCCCGATTTGTACACAGAGTATAGAGAGTATCAATATTTCGAGATTCCTCCAACTGAACAGCCACAGGCAATAGTAAATGATGAATTAGCTAAAAAAACTTTAGACTTAGTTTGGAAGGTTTATGGTGAATATGATGGTAAGTTTTTAGAAGAACTCACTCATCAAGAATCGCCTTGGATTAATGCTAGAAAAGGGTTCGCACCCAATGAGAATAGTAATGAATTAATATCCAAAAAGATAATGAAAAAATACTTTAAAAAAATTTTGGAATAACAGACAAGATTGTCTTGTCTGTTTTTTTATTGGAGTGTGATTGTATTCTTGAGTAGGAAGTTTAATTTTGTAAAAAAGAAACTATTGGAATTAAAGCAGAAATTGGAAATTTGCAAAGGGAAATTTAATACTTATAAAGGAAAGATAATTAATCAAATACAGGTCATTAAAGAGAAGATAGAAACCTATAGAAGGTGGATATCTGAGCAACTATCTAAAGAGAATTTATTTGTACAAAAATATTATTTAATATATAAAATCACTACGGGCAAAGGGGCATTTTTTAGTGGGGTTTTGATAATAATCCTACTATACCTATTTTTAATGTTAATACAGGTAATTTTTGATCTGAATGGTTTAACTTATCCTAATAATGTACAAAACTTAGGTAAGACGATAACTGATTTATTAAAATATATTTTGCCAATTACAATAACGATATATACGTTTTCGTATAGAGAGAGGAAACAAATAGCGTCCTCAATTATTAGTAGTACAATAGAAAACATACAGTTGAATTTATTTATTGTATTTTCGGTATTTTCCTTTTCATTTGGTCTTGTATTCTATACAATATTTGAGTTAAAAGAAATCATATTGTGGATAAAAACTATCTCTATTTGGTGCATTTTAGTTATTGCTTCAGTAATTTTGTTATATTTTATTGTAAAAAGAGCGTTTCGTAATATAAACATTGTGAAATTATTACCCGAAATCATTGATTTAACTAATAGAGAAATTATTGTTTTTAAAGAAATGATAAATATTTGGGATGGAGAAAAAAAAACAAAGGTTCATAAAATTTTAAAAGAACAAAAAAAGAGAATCCATGCGCATATGGAAAGTGTTTATCAAATGTTGAGTTATATGAACGAAAAAAATATGAATTTAATATTTGAAGAAATGTTAACTGATATAAAGGAACCTTTAAATGTTTTTAATAGTATCGATTTCTTTGAATTAGAAGAAGGAGAGCCTTTGAATGAAGAGAAACTCCGAGTATATAGAGAGTTATATCAATCAATTCTAAGTAATCATGTAAAGCTAGTCGTAAAGCTGTTTAATGATAACAAAATAATTAAAGGTCAAGAAACTCTTAAGATGTTAGTCGAAGAGCTTAAGCCAAAAAACAATAACAATGTATTATATCAATGTTACAATCAAGAGTTGTTTGATCTGACATCTAATTTTAAATTGGATGATTTACATAAATTTAATTTGTTATTGGAATCATTAAACAACATAGAAAAAGATAAAATAGGAAAAGTGTACCAAAACTTAATCTTACGTGCTGTTGAAAGCAAAGATGTAAAATTTTTATGTAACATTATATATTCAGTTGTAAGAGAAGAGAAAAAAAATTCGGATAGTTCGCTTACTATTTTAGAACGCATGTCTTTAAGATTTGTGCGAACAAGGATTATTCAAAAAGATATTCATTTAATTTTGAAAGCTATTTTAAAAAGTATAGAGTTAGGTCATCATTCTTGTGCGGGTTTTTTAATAAAGTTTTTAATAACAAGATTTGAGAGTAAGGATGTAAAATTAGCTTTAAATAAATTTGGAAAAGAAAATGCGACAGTTTCATCTGATTTTTCGGAAAATGAACAAGAATCTTTTATGGAAACCGATGAACAAAAAGTTGATTTCAATTTCAATATACAAACTTTCGAATACTGTTTTTATAAAATGAAAATCTTAATCTATGGTCAACAAAAATATGCAGTTTTAAAAAGTCTACCTGGAGATAGTAAAAAAGACATTGAAGATAATTATATAGATATACAAGGTATAAAAGATGATTGTGAGTATATAGAATACCTGCTTGATAAAATTGTTAATAGAAAAGTAGATTATGGATTACTGTATATCCAAAATAATAAATTTATGTTTTCTTTAAAAATGGATTTAAAAAGAAAGGAAATAAAAAGCCCTACTTAAAAAACTGAAGTGAACCCGAATAGTGGTACATGAAAAAAACACCTCCTGAATTCGCATACT
>NZ_JBMDKC010000164.1:0-7476 GCF_057809515.1 Bacillus sp. FG16 | reverse complement strand
ATATCGTTTCCTTTCTTGTATGAATTCAAGTCCATATCGCTCGGGCCACAGCGGTGCTCCTACAGCTCGTCCTATCACATCGTCTTCCTCAGCTTCCAGTGGGAGATTGTAAACTTGCCACGGTAACGGCTTCCCGTATTCTTCACTTAGCAACCTACCTTGTAAGTCGTCTTCGTGCCATCTTGTGAGAATGAGGATAACAATCGCGCCTGGATGTAAACGTGTGGAAAAAGAATCAATCCACTCATCCCATATCTTACTCCGGTGCGTTTCACTATCCGCTTCTTCGCGATTCTTAATCGGGTCATCGATAATCATTAAGTCCGCACCCATACCCGTAATACCAGATAATACACCACGTGAGATCATACCACCTATTTCATTATCCAGTAACCACTCATCATGCGCCGAGCTTTCTTTTGATATATGGATATCGAATAAATCTGCGCCATACTGTTTCACCTTTTCTTTATTCTTCTTACCGAAACGACGAGCGAATGTATCACTATAACTTATCTCAATCACTCTATCCTCAGGAAAGTTCCCCAAATAATACGATGGTAAGGTCTCCGTAATGGTCATCGACTTACTATGACGCGGTGGCATATTAATAGCAATGTATTGGTTCGTGGTTGGAATCTCGCCTGCGTTCATTTGTTTCTTTTTATCCATCGCTTCCTGAATGACACCACCAACAAACTCACTATGCGGTGCTTTCTTGTATCTACCTTCATGGACATAACACACATACTCATAATAATCACGACGTGCTATTTCCCTTTGTATCTCCTCCACTGTCGGCAGGCTTGGTAAGGATTGACTCAATTTGTTTCAACTCCTCCACAGACAGGTTGCTCAGTTCCGGCTTTTGTACAACGGTTTGTTTCATTTCACCACTATGATCAATCTCACGTCGGTCACGCCACACCGTTGGCTTTCGATTCTTAAGCCAAAAGATAATGGCTGTTGTATCAGGTGGCACTTGTCGCTTCACTCGTTTGGTTTCTATGCTTTGCAACTCACCGTCTACCTTCTCCCTCTCCACAGTGACTTCTTCATACGTATAACCTGTTGCTCGTTTAAATAGTGCATTCTCTACTTCACGGTCTGATACTTCTTTTCCTTTTGCTAGTGCTTGTATAATGAGTGGATGCCGATTCTTCCAATTGCTCAGCGTGGAACGACTCACACCCATGTTATGTGCAATCTGTTCTTCTACCAGTCCATCACGTGCCCATCCTTCTATTTTTAATAGCCCTTCTTTTGTTAACCAAGGACTTGCCTTCCCTTTCCCCATATCTACCACCTCTTCCTATTTCTTACGTTCCCTACACTACATATATTTGTTATACTGATTTCAAATGAACTCTTGGAGGTGTTTCCCCATGCTTGTACGTGTCAAACATTTTGTCAAGGTAACTGGCTTTACCTATCTCATCTCATTGAGTGGAGATATCGCACTCGCTATTCATTACCAAGATGTGAAAAAGACTTTATATATGTATCTAAATAGAATCCAGGCGACACTTTCATCCTATCCAAAATAAAAAGTAGCGACTTTTCGCTACTTTACATGTGTTGTATTGTTTTCGTTTTCTCGTATATATCTGTATAGGGTTGCTCTTGCTACATCAAACATGTCACATACTTCCACTTTTGTTTTACCAGCGTCCAGCATTTCCATCATACCTGCAATCTGTTGTGGTGTATGAGCTTTCTTTCTACCGCCTTCACGTCCTCGTGCTTTTGCTGCAGCCACACCGCTTACCACACGTTCATTAATTACCTCTCGTTCCATTTCAGCCATCGCACCGAATATATGGAATAAAAACCTGCCCATCGTTGTCGAGGTGTCAATCCCATCTTTCATCGATACAAAATGAATGCCTTTTTCATGAAACTCTTGGAGCAAGTTCACAAGCTGATGCATCGTTCTTCCTAAACGATCTAACTTGTAGACAACCAATGTGTCACCTTTTCGAAGCTTTCCAAGAAGGGATTGAAGCTCAACCCTATCTTTTTTCGCTCCACTTTCCTTCTCTGTGACGATTTCTTCACACCCAAACTGCTTTAATTCGTCCCATTGCATATCTACAGTTTGGTTTCTTGTTGAAACACGCGCATATCCAAATATCATACAACCATCACCCCTTACCTTTGATGGTTTCATTGTATCAATTTCGCGTATCAAATTCAATAGTTTTTAATACATAGTTTTGACACACAGCGAACGTTACTAATAGGCTCTATGTCTGAACGTCTCATAATCTACAGTTTGTGAGACACTCTATTCATTGAGAATGATGCTTCCATCCAACTAAAATGGCTTTGATACACGCTTTTTCTTCCTTATCAACCTGCGTTAGCAGTGTATCAATTACTCCACTATCCGTGTGAGCTACCAAAAAAGCTACGATTTTTGTCATACCGTTCACATAAGCAGTTGCATCTTCACTTTTCCCATTCATTTGCATTGAAAACGTAGCGTTAGCACGCATAATTTTCACCTCACCACTTCTCTTATCCACCACATGCACTTTTCTTTTTAGATGTCTACGTTGTCCACTCCACTTACAATAACTATTTCCTTTATCACAAAAAACTACAAATATATACAAAATCAAACAGAAAAAGCAGGAATTCAAACTGTGTTCTCCGAATCACTATGATAAAAATAGAAGGAGTGATTGTATGCAAAGTATTGGTGGCTTTACCATACGATGTGTTAGTTTTTTATATGAACACATCATACTGTATTTCATTTTATTAGCTTTTAATATTGCATTAAGTGTATTGCTTATGGATTGGATTAACGCTGTTCCTACTAGCGAAGGAGCTCTTGAATCTTTTCAATTACTGAGTGGTTACTATTTTGGAAATACCGAAGCGTTTTGGCAAACATTCTTCCTCTCTTTATTAAATGGGACAATTTGGCTCTTACTATCTATGGTTCCCATTACACTTGCTATAACAGGCAGTGAACACTATAACCATTGGTTACGAATTACTTTTTTTGTTATCGGACTTACTTTCTTCATTACTAGTTTATATTTTATTGGACATGCACTTACTCTATTCGGAACATTACTGATAATAGGTGGTTTAGCATGGTTAGCTATAAAGGCCTTAAGCGAATAAACTAAGGTCTTTTTGCATAGCTCTTTTGCTTCAAAATAGTGAAAGCACCCGCTATGGATGCTCCTTCTCAATTATCATCTTCACTACTGAATAATAACAGGTGTTCCTTTTGCTACATGATTGTATAGCCACTCCACATCTGCATTCTTCATACGAATACATCCCGCGCTTACCTTCATTCCAATGCTTCCAACTTGATTTGTTCCATGTATCCCATACGTATTGCCTGCTGTTTCATGTATATTTAAGCCCAGCCATCTTGTTCCTAGCGGATTATTCGATGCCCCACCTGCAATATTCCCTTTATAGAAAGGACGATTCTCTTCTTTATATATAACAGTAAATCTCCCTGTAGGCGTCGGACTTTCATCTCGACCGGTTGCAACTGGGAATGATTTAAGCAACAGCTTGCCTTTCACATAATATAATGTTTGTTCGGATCGTTTGATAAGAATATAATGTCCTGTGTGGGTTGCTGCTTGTACGGGCTGGATAGAACTCCATACTATACTAAATGTTATTATGAACGTACAAATAAACTTCAAATGATACCACCTCCTACCTATACTTTTCAGCAAGAGGTGGTATTTTATACAGTGAACAAGCTGACTATTCCTCTAAATAAAATCACAGCCACCTTGGTATATAAATATAAAATAAATTCTCGTGGTCTTTTCGTCCTGTCGCGGGTTCCTACCGCCCATGCCCGTTCTTCGGTAACGTTTTGATAATGGGGCCCCACTCACATCACTTCCCATGATGGCGGATACGCTATCCCCACAGCCTCCTGTCTTCCGAACAGTAACTGTAAGAATATCGTACCTCCGATTCCAACTTAAAAAGGTACCCGATTTAGTGCCCAAAATAGTACCCCAAAAGTTCCATAAATTTTTATATCATCTCTAATGCAGTTGCAAAATTCAAAATCCCTGACTTTCGTTTCCGATAAAACTTACCGCGCTTCATCCCTAATACCGTATAAATATAATCATCATTTAACTCTGTTGCGCTCATATATTTCATTTCCAATATTCGTTGCTCGTCTTGATCTAGCGCATGTTCAAATGCACGATGCAATTGCCTATACTTCAGTTCATGGACATCTATCTTTCGTAATTCTGGAAATAAGATGTCTGCACCTACCTCCATTCGTTCTCGCTGATTCTGAAAGCGAACACGTAACACCTTATACTTCTTCAATTCTTCTATCACAAAAGGGCGGATTTCTTTCTCATCAACATAGGTAAAAAAAGATAATTGATTCATCGATACCCTCCTGAATAAAATTTTGAATATCGTTCATACTATGGATAAGCCTCTATCAGGCAAGGCTTATCTCTATTTATTACCGATTGTTGACTGAATTTCTCCTTTCTGGTCGGAACACAAAAAGCGGTTAGTTTTCTAACCGCTTTTTGTGTTATTATTCTTTGGCAGACTTTATTTCAAATCCAATTACTAATTCCGCTAGTGCGTCCATCAGATCATGGACCTCATTTATATCACATGTATAAAAGTACATTTCCTTTCCGTCTGGAAACATAATCATCGCCCTCGTGCCAAATGTTCCTATTCTTACTCCTTGCCACTCACACCACAAACATGTATCCGCATTAATATGACATGTACAAGCGCTACTCATCGTCTCTCCCTCCTCTAAAAACTCCCAATATTTTTACCATCTATTTTAAAGTGCTTAATTCCTAAATTGCACGGTCATCTCACACCCGATACCTATGTGACATTCAAAAAAGATTCTAACGCGAATTTACCCAGTTCTATGAGGTCACTTTTCTGCAGTATAAAATTTATACCGCCTCCTTATCCATTTCTGGAATAATACCTCGTTTCGTCAACATATCATGGATAAACAACCTACCTTTTTGTGTCCAGCGCGTATTCATCTTTACAGATTTGCTACCATCCGAATGTGTCACATCAATTGTTTGCGATTTCGTATACCCTTTATTTTGATGTTTCGCATACAGGAGCCATTGATTGTTTACTTTGTACTGTACTTTTTCATCCTTTAAGATTTTATTTAATCGTACTGCTGACAACCCATAATCAGCTGCAATTTGCGAGACGGTTACCGTATCTTTTGACTGAAGAATTTGATCGAAGTATGTAATCTTAGATGCGTTCTCTGCGACTTGCTGTGTTAACATGAGATTCTTGTGCTCGGCCAATTGCCTTGCCTGTTGCTCATGTTTGAGTTGCGACGCGAGACCAATGAGTAAATCTGGATCTTGTAGTAAAGCATTTATCGTAGGGGGTGTCATGTAAGCCCCGTGTTTTCGAATGCTTGGGAGTACTTCTTCAAACACCCATTTTTCAAATTGTTCTGCTTGAGGAAGTTTGGATTTCACGATTAGACGATATAAGTTCGGTTCATTGATAAATCTCTTTTCAACTGTTTGATTTTTCTCTTCAATAACCACTGGGCAAATCGCCCACCCGTCCTCTTTTGTATGTTGTTTCACTGCTTTGTGTGGATCAGCATATCCAAGAACTTTTGCGACATCAGTTGCCGGAAAATACTCTTTTCCATCCTTGATAAGAACTTCTAAATTGCCGAACATGTTATGTGCAAATGTTTGTATTTTTGTCATTTTTCATTTCCCCTCTCTATTCAAATAAGAATTTCATTTAGTTTTTATGCATTTTTTTATTTAGTTCGAATACATTACTATTAAACCAAGAAATACACAGGTTACTCTGGACCAGTTTCCTTGTATTCCTTGTATTCCTTGTATTCCTTGTACTGAGAACCTGTTATAACTAACAGGTTCTTTCATTACGTATTCCTCCATTTTTTAATAGAATTCAATAATATTCAAATGCACTTACAACTTATTCGTATCCTTCCACATTCGGATTGGCATCAATAACAATAGCAAAATGAGAAATCCCCATCCGACATTAATTATCCATTCATACTTTGGAAATCTAGTTACATACAAATACACGATGTAACCGATTGGAATATACATTAAAATAGCTATCATCTTTACAAATGCATTGGTATATTTCATTTCCCTAATCCCTGCTCTTTCCCAAACTCAGCGGCTCTTTGCTGGATTCGTTTTAATATTCGACTAACTTGAACCTGACATCTCCCCACTCTATTCCCAATTTCTTGCTGCGTTTTATGTTTCGCATGCATATCCCACACAATCAATTCTGGGCACTCCAGTGTTTGGTAAAAGGATTGAAGGACCATATGATTCTCCACTTCTCCCAACTTATGTATTGCTTGTGTATCTTCCAGCATATCTTCTAACAGGATTTCTTCCTTACCACCACTCGCTGATGTATACATGACATCCTGTAAAGACTTTGTATTGGGTTGATATTGCAATGCCTCGTTCACATCTGGAAGAGGTACACCCAGTTGTTTACAAATCGTCTCTGCATCTTCCTCCATCAATCCTTGCCTCATCATTTTTCCTCTCAGTATATATAAGGCTCTAGGCACCTTTATCTTGTGACTATTCATAATGAGCTTTCCAACTTCTCCATGAATTTTTGGTATCGCGTACGTAGAGAATTGATAACCGAGCTCATGGTTAAAATCCCTTCTCGCTTTTATGAGACCAATCATCCCGTACTGCACCAAATCCTCCATCTCCAAACCTGTATTCGCTTTAACTATTTCTAACATGCCTTTATATCTCTTCCAGATAAAGTGATGTACCAAATCTTCATACTTACTCATAAACTCCTCATCTGGCATCGCTCTCACATCTTCAATCGCTTTCATCATGCCTAGTTCTCCTTTTTCGCTTACTTGACTTCTTCGGCACCTGATTCGGCCCTTGCCATAACCCTTGCTTTCTCCATTTATTTTTTACTTTTCCAACGTAAGAAGGGCTTCGTTCAAACATGATACTAATTTCTTTATCTGGAATCCCCTGTTTATTGAGTTCCCTTACACGATCTGGTGTCAATCCATCCGGAATATTTCCAGGTTTCCCTGCGCGTTGTCTCGGCTCTGTATCAAAATACCTACCCAACTGGCGTAACTTCTGACCAGTCGGGCAATTCGCACAAATGCTGATACTGAAACTCGCATCATCTGAACGATTGTAATAACACCGTCTACATTTCTGTTCGATGATATCGCCAATCTGATAGGTAAGCTGGATGCGTTCTTCTCTGGTGAGTTTCATATTCCTCACCTACAATATGGCTTTCAATGCGATGCCTAATGCTTGCGCTCTTGCTTGACATTCTAGGCGGTGTTTCCGTTCCGTTTCAGCAGTTTCTTCTGCCGCGCTGATTCTGATTTGCACTTTACGTAACTCAGCTTCCAGTTCCCATTTCTTCTCGCTTAGC
>NZ_JBMDKC010000163.1:0-7529 GCF_057809515.1 Bacillus sp. FG16 | reverse complement strand
AAGAAAAAACCTTTACTATAATTGACGTTGTATGAGCTTAGCTTGATGGCGATGTGGCGGTACCCCATTATGTAAAAAACTATTAAATGAATGGCAAAAGAAAACCAGACGTTGGATAATAAAAGTGAAAAAAAACACTACGTCGTCAGACGTGGAGGGAACGAGTTATCGCGAGTGGAAAAAAAGATCCTCTTCTTTGTCCAAAATGCGAATCATTTTATGAATACAAGGGAGAAGTCTGCCTAGAAGGCGGAGAATGGCAAATAAAAGTAGCTTTATGCCAAAATACGCGAAATTATTTAAAGAGGGTGATTGATTATTTCGCCAGTAAGCAAACATCGAAAAAAGAAAAAGAAGAAAAACACAGTTGGGTATAAGCGAATTAGCTATGTACAGTATGTTTGTTTAGGCTGTGCTCAAACAGAAAATATTCCCGATTCTGTGGTAAAAGCGTTTGATGTTATGGATGTAGGAGATTCGATTGTTCCGCCTAGGTTTTCCTGTGAACGATGTGGTGAAGATATGTATCCAAAGGATTACACAGAGATTGATGGGATTATGTACAATTTATCGGATTTTCGCTAGACGAACAAGGACCGGGTGGGTTTCCCGGTTTTTCTTAATATGCACTTTTTTATAAAGATTCTTACTATGCCATAGTCGGAGAAGAATTCTTATGTATTTTTGTCAATTTAGTTTCCTTAGCTGGATGGCAATGGCGTTGGGCAAAGAAACCCTATTAAAAAAGCATTCCCTGCTTATTACCAGTATGAACTACGTCCATGTGGATATTATAATATTTAACCTTACTATTTTGTTGAATACTTTTAAATAGTATTATCTAAAATCATTTAAGACTGCTTGAAAGAAAGCACGCACAAAATATATTAGCTTGAAATATCAAGATAAAACATAAGGATGTGTTGATTATGAAAAAAATTTTTATGCCATTATTTGAACCACTGGTATTTACAAAAGGGTTAGAATTAAAGAATCGTCTGGTCATGGCCCCTTTAACAACGTTTTCGGCGAATCACGATGGTACGGTTTCTAATGAAGAAATTGAATACTATATACGTCGTTCAACAGGAGTAGGAATGGTTATTACTGCTTGCACACATGTAACAGAAAATGGGAAAGGATTTTCCGGCCAGTTTTCTAGTACGAACGATCAAATGATCCCCAGTTTAAAACGATTATCCACGGCTATTAAAAGCAATGGAGCAAAGGCAATTTTGCAAATTTTTCATGCAGGACGTCTGGCTTCTCCAGAATTCATTCCCGATAGAGATGTGGTCAGTGCAAGTGATTACTATGAAGAAGGTAGTTCACAAAAAGTTGCTAGAATGTTACATGAGGAGGAAATATTAAATATTATCTATGCTTTTGCTGAAACAACTAGACGCGCAATTCAGGCTGGTTACGATGGTGTAGAAGTACATGGTGCAAATTTTTATTTACCACAACAATTTTTCTCAGCTCATACAAATCATCGAAATGATAAATGGGGTGGTGCAGTCCAAAAAAGGTTAAGGTTCCCCTTAATGCTGATAGAGGAAATACAAAAAGTAGTAAAGGAAGAGGCAAAAGAGGCATTTCTTATTGGATATCGCTTTTCTCCAGAAGAACCTTTTCCAGAGGGAATTACGATGGAAGATACCTTCTCTCTCATTGAAGCGCTAATTAATAAAGATATTGATTATTTACATGTCTCTTTACACAATTTTTGGTCGAAACCGCGACGTGGTGGTGATAGCCTTCGAACTAGAATAGAACAAATTCAAGAGCATATTAATGGGAGAGTGCCACTTATTGGTGTGGGAAATTTATTAAGTGCACAAGATGTTTTACAAGCTAAACAAACAGGTGTTTCTTTAGTTGCATTAGGACGAGGGATTATTATGGATCCTGAATGGGTAGAAAAAATACAAAACGGTGTAGAGGAAGACATTATGACAGAAGTCTCAGTTCATAATCAAAATAAACTTGACATACCTAGTCCATTATGGGATCAAATTATACACACTCCAAATTGGTTTCCCATCAAAAAAGAAGAAGCGGCAAATGACAATTAGCAATACTTACAAATTTTAAGTAAATGACGCATGGAAAGAAAGCTCTTTAAGAGAAAGAAATTAAAAGCACATCGTTATACACACGAAATAAGTGGGGTAGCACCCCACATCCATCAACTTAAGGATTTAGACTATTTTTGAAGTTAAAAGCACGTTACTATTTTCTTATGTTAATGAGAAAGGGTGACGTGCTTTTTATGAATATGAATCAAAAACAGGAATGATCTTTATTTGCTGAAGAGTTATATCGATATATGTCTCCCGCTACACTTAATCAATTAGCCATAGAAGGCCTCACCATACATGCCCATCAACTTAAGACTTTTTACTACCCCCAAGTACAAAAAAACGTTATTCTTTCTTACATAATATAGGCTTAATCACAGGGTTCTTGCTGTAGACCGCAAAGTAGCAAAATCTTAAGAATTATTATAGGAGATTAGACGAACATCATATGCGCCTATGTTTTTCCTAAAGTTCGTTTTTGAATAGCTCGATATAAAGAACCCTGTGAAATACCAGTTCCTTCTATAATTTCTTTTATAGAATATTCGTTACTGTCATACATACGAAGAGCTAATGATATTTTATCTTTGTCAACTTTTGGTCTACCTAATTTCTTTCCTCGTTTTTTACTTGCTTCTAATCCTTCTTTTACGCGTTCTGCAATTAGATTCCGTTCTAACTCAGCGATGACACACATCATCTGAAACATAGCTTTACCAGTAGAAGTTCTTGTATCTATTTGTTCCTTCAATGATACAAACTGAATATCCTTTTTTTCAAGTTGTTGAATAATGGTTAAAATATCTAAGGTCTTTCTTCCTAAACGAGAAATACTTTCTACAACCACTGTATCTCCTGAACGACTCACATCAAATAATTGTAAAAGACCTTTCCGGTCTCGAATGGTTCCTGTAAATTTCTCAGTTACAATTTTTTCGCATCCATACTCAGTAAGTGAGTTGATTTGGCGATCCAAGTTTTGATCTACTGTTGATACACGTGCATATCCAATAATCATAAATACCTCCTGTATATTCTTCTGTTTTTATTGTACAGGAGGCGCTATTTTTGTAAAGGTATTTGGTAATGCTTTTGGGAATATTTTTTGGTAAGAAAAGAATACAGTAAACACAGAGCATTTCTCATAGGGGTAGTGAGACGGTTCATGCTCTAGTCCGTCAGATGATTTACATAAAATAGAAAAAACCTACTGTTTCAAAGTAGGTTCAATTTATCTAACATTCTTGTTCGAGATGGGTTTGTATACAGTAATGTAGTGTGTATATTAGAATGACCGGCTATATGTGCCACTTCATGTACATCAAAACCATTTTCCAGTGCGTGTGAACAAAAATAATGTCTTAAATCATGTGGCTTTAAGACAATCTCTAATCCCGCTAATTTACTATATTTTTTAAACATATCATTTACAGTCATGCGGCTTAATTTTGGTCCTTTATTTGATACAAATAAATAAGGGCTCTTTTTATATTTGTGTACGTTTCGTTCTATTAAATAGTTTTTTAATGCTTGTATCACTTTTTGATTTAATAAAACAGTTCGTTGTTTATCGCCTTTCCCAGAACGAATAACTAATTCTGATGAAGAAAGATACAAGTCTTGCTGTAAATCCACTTGTAAAGCTTCGCTAATTCTACACCCTGTATGCATTAATAATATGACTAAAGCATAATCTCGTACTTTTTTTGTTTCTACAATTGCTTGTAAAAATTTATGTACTTCTTTTTCTGAAAACTGAGCTGGAGAAGCATAGTCTTGTTGAATTTTCTTTTTCATATTTTTTGAAATAACAAGTTCATTCTGAACATCAATTGTAATAAGAAACTCATTATATTTTTGAAGGGCTGCCAATTTTACATTTATAGTTTTAGCACTTCTTTTTTTTACATGTTGGAGATATTGTAAATAATCTTTCACATTTTGAGGATATAAAGCCGTTGGTTCTTTATCAAAAATATCTATAAACCAAGAAGCGTATTCTTGTATTGCTAATTTATAATTATAAATGGTGTTTTTTGTTTTTTCTTCTGATCTGAGATGTGTTACAAAACTTTCTATTAATTTCATTGCGCCTCCATCAGTTATGTTTAGTTTTTATTATATGTGTTTTGAATAAATTATGTTTGGTTTTATATAATAATTGTAACATATTCCGAAAAGTAATTAAACATAATTGATATTATGTTTGATTTTCAAAGGCGCAGATTATAAATACCGTAAGGTCTACATTTTTAAGTTCTTATGATACTTTCAACTTAATTGGTATTCGTTTATCCATATTTAGTTTAAATGTCCCATATGGATTAATATGTGTATAAAATAAAGGTGTTAGCCCTCTAAAATCTTCTGGTATCATTTTTTTGAGCCAATATTGATCGTTATCATATAGGACTTCTTGGATCATCAAAGTGTTCATATAAATTAAACAATTTTGCAGTAACTGAAGGGATAAAGCAGATACTTCTTGATCTTCTACAGAATTAGAACGCATTTCATTATTTTTTCCGTAAAAAATAAATCCATTTCCTGCATTCCAACTTTCTACTGTATTCAACCCTTCATGAATCTCTCTACGAATTTCTTCGAAATGTAAATACTCACACAAAAAAATAGTTTTAATCGCTTTTCCTAATTCGCACAAAGCACGATATGTTGGATGTTGAGTTTCCCTAGTAAACCTTTTTAAAATAGATTCAGCTGATGCAGTTCCTAAACGTAGAGCGGTTGTATATTTAATAATCTGTTCATACTGTTGACGAATAAGGTCCCAATTAATCGGTTTACTTAAAACAGGTTGTAAATGAGGATATTCCTCATTCATTCCAGTGTCAGGACGATACAATTTTTGAGAACCAATATTTTTAAAACGAGGCATCAGCTTGAAATCAAGTATATGACAAAACGCAAATGCAACCACACTTTGTCCATGTGTATCTACGTAGTTTCGATCTACTTCCATATCCGTACAGTGACGCAGCACCCCTTCCATCATCGATGCGACTTCTGAAGAGAGACAGGATTTTAATTGAGAATAAATACAGGCAGATTTTCGATCTACGTGCCAATATATCATGACTCCATTCTTTCTGTAGCGAGGATGCCATTCTGTGAGTAGATTTTGATTCCATGCTCCCAGCTGCTTGGAATCAGAAGCACAGGCAGTGGTAGCTTCTCCCCAGACTTCTTTCCTTCGATGATGCAAAATTTTATTCGTTATTTCTGCATTTGCTTTTCGTAAATTATCTTTGTGTATAAATTTTTGACGAATATACCGAAGGTCATGATAACTTTCTTGATTGCTACCTGCAGAAACCGCTTTTAATCCCGTGTTTGTTCCTAAGCCAAATATACTAAGCAGCAAACGCCGTTGTATAGTTTCACGATCTAAAATTTCTCTACCTGCTATACTCTTAAAATGCTTCGTAAAGTTTGTATGAAAATCTGTTTCTTTTAATATATCTAGTAAATTCGTATCTGGCCAATAATTATGGACAGCTTTTTTTATTTGAGGTAAATGTGGAGGTTCTAATTGTTTTTCTAATGGTGTAACTTGAATCCAGCCTTTATTCGATTTGGTAATGATTTTGATTTTTTCATTATTTTTTTCTTCAAATCCTTGATTCAATAAGGTTAAGCGATCCTTCATCGTTTGCATAATATTTGAGATAAATTGTTCTACATCAAGGGGAACATTCAATGCTTGAAAATATTCTTCTTTGCAGTCATCAAAGTCTTGTGGTAAATCCTCTTCGGGATTTCGATAGCGATCGGCCCCTACAATCCAAATTTCTTTGCATCTAAGACGAGTTCGTAAAGACTGTAAAACAGCAATTTCATAATTAATTCGATTCACCCGCTGAATGCCTTTACTGTCTGTTTCAATAATGATATCTTGCCATTTTGACCGAATTACACCCTCAACCGGGATGTTTTCATCAATCGCAAAATAACGTTGACCACTATTTGCATAATCTCGAATAAGTTCAACAGCTTCAATGATGGGTTGATGAGTAACATTATTAGACCTAAATTCCAGGTTTTCTAATATTGCAAAAAATGCTCTTCGGTAATGTCCTTGATACGAAGTATGCATTTTTGTGTAAATTCTTTTTTTATATTCTCTTTTACTTTTCTTCATTTCTTTAATGATATTACGAATAATATCAGGGGTAACAATGGGATACAATGTATCTTGGATAATCCCTTCGGGCTGATGAACTACAGCTTCAAGTAAGTTGATAATATGCTTATTTTTCCCATCCACTTTTTGGAGTTCTTTAATGATCTCTGTTTTGGTTGCAGTTTCCGCTCTATTGCCAAACTTATGAGTAATCTCATCTAATAGTTCAGCTAAATGATCGATAATTTCCATCTTACGACACCAAAACAATAATGAAAGTAATGTATAACGAATTCGAGTAGGGTGAGCATGTAGTTTTGTAATCGTTTCTGTCGCAGCACGTAATCGATATTTTTGTACTAGTTTTGGTGCCATTTGTTTAAATGCATGATCTGGAATTTGCAAATGACGAATGGCTACTAATTTTTTTACTTCTTCATTCATCGTTGTTACACTTGGTTTTCCTGGTGATGCTAATAAGTGACGGAGAGTTAGAATTTCATCACTTTCTTCCATTATATGTGCATCATCCTCTGAATGGATAGATGCTTCAAGCAATGCGTCTAATCGAGAACATGTAGTAGGAGATAATTGTTGGGACGTTATTTGATATAGGTTATTTTCATAAGTATCAATTGCAGAGGCAATCATCCGTGTCAAACTACCTACAGAAGGCGGTTCTATTTTCCAGTTACGAAATTGAATGTACGACTTCATTTCTAAATAGTCTGTATCATGTGTAAAATGTACTTGTTCATTTAGCCACTGTTTCAAACGCTCATTATCTTGCTTCGTGAGTGTTCGAAATCCAAAAATACTTCGTATTTGTTGTCGATGTCGTGTATATGTTTTTTCTTTTCCGCCCCAGCTATATCGATGGAACAAGTCAGGCGAAAGGTGGAGTTGTTTTGCGATGTAGGTTAACACTACACTAGGAATATCTTGTTTTTGATTTGGGAATGCAGCCTTGTATTGAAAATACTTAAAAAGAACTGCAAAGCCTAAACGATTTACATCGGTTTTGTTTTTCATTGCCTGATCAACATCATTAGGTAGTAAAGTAAAGAATTCCATAAGTTCTTCTTCGTTCCAATTTCTCTTCATAGACTCTCCCTCTGTACTTGTTGTATTTGTTGATAGTATACTTTCTAACGTAGTTAGGTAGCAACATAATTCAGAAAAATGAGTCATTTCTAACAGAGAAACTGCTATCTATAATCTGACGGACTAGAGCACGAACCGTCTCACTACCCCTCATACAGAATGTATGTTACAAAAACACTGGTTTTTGGTAATTAATAATTGTT
>NZ_JBMDKC010000162.1:0-7548 GCF_057809515.1 Bacillus sp. FG16 | reverse complement strand
AATAACGTTTTTTTGTACTTGGGGGTAGTAAAAAGGCTTAAGTTGATGGGCATGGCTTCACCATACCATTTCGGGAAAAATGTACGTTTAGACACATTTTGGACACATATTAACGAATTCCTCGTAAAGTAAGCGGATTTTAAATTCCTTCGTTACATCTTACATTTGTTAGTGATAAAAGATGTATCATCCCCATAACATAAACTCTATCCGAAACGGTATATAACTTTTTAAATTATAATTTTCTAAACAACTAAACCATTATAGCCCAAGGAAAAGGCATTACATACCGCCAGCGTTTACTAAAATATTCAGTGTAAATAAATACATATTAAATGTGTAGTAGAAATTGGACAGTTCTATGTTTTGGGTTTGTATCATTCATCTATAATTAGAACTATAGCTTAAATTAACTTTTTCTTAAAAGGTAGTACTTTGAGAATGTATGGAGGAGTTTTATTTATATGGTGCTTCAAATAGGAAAAAACTACACAATGAAAAATGGAAACGAAGTTCATTTGTTACGTATTTATCGAGATTTCTTTTCTGAAGAAGAGTTTGTTGTAATTAAGCAGGCAGAACAAGTCTTTATTTCAAGAAGATTTGAATTTGAAGCACATATTACGGATGAAAGTAAACGTGTAAAAAGAAGTAATCAAGAAAAAATTTGTTTATATCGTTCTTACTTCCGTGGACGTGATACGATGGTTGCTACAAGTTTTACAAATTCAGAAGGAAAAAGGGTTTATTATCCTTGGTGCTTATCACGTAAAAAATATCCTTGTCCTAAAGTAAAAAAATCAACTTTTCCCTGTGTGAACTGTACAGTTCAAAAATTCCAGTCGATTACAGATAAAATTATTTGGAATCATTTACGTGGTGTGGATCAGGAGGGACGAGAAGCATTTTATGGTATGTATCCAATGATGGATGATAATCGAGTGTATTTTTTGGCCATCGATTTTGACAAAAAGGATTGGCGGCAATCCGTAAAAGCAATGGTCAATTCTGCGGAATATTTTGAAGTAAATCCACTTTTAGAAATTTCTCAGTCAGGAAATGGATGTCACATATGGTTCTTTTTTGAAGAAGCGATCGAGGCAAGGTTAGCGCGAAATTTTGGAAAAGCTTTACTGAAGTATTCGATGTTAGAGAATCCTGAGTTATCTTTTGAATCTTACGATCGTATGTTTCCGAATCAAAATGAACTCTCTGTTGGTGGTTTTGGAAATTTAATTGCTTTGCCGTTACAAGGAAGTCGAGTCAAAAAAGGGTATAGTCGTTTTATTGATAAAAAATTCAACTTAATTGAAGATGTGTGGGGCGCTCTAGAAAAAACTCCTAAGTTATCAATGAGTGTTTTGAAAAAGGTGACTGCCATAATCGAAAAAAAACTGCCTGTAAAATATTATGAATCCAGCACCTCGAATTTAGTGGAAGAACTTTGTTTATTTAAACTTCCCGAGCAAGAAAATCTTGTTTTTGAAAAGCCTCTTCGAATAGTCGTTACTAGTCATTTAAGCATTCAAAAAGCAGCTTTAACGAGTGAAGAGATTGTTCAATTAAAATTTTTAGCTACTTTTCATAACAAAGCATTTTACACAGCGCAAAGAAAACGACTTTCGACAAAAGATATTCCGCGAGTTATCAGCTTGGTAGAAATAGATAAAGAGACAATCCGTTTACCGAGAGGATTGAAAGATAAAGTGAAACAGTTATTTCCAAATGTTGAATTTTCATATGAATTCGAGGAAGGAAAAACCATTGACATCCAATTTGTGGGTGATCTTTATCCTAAACAACAGCAAGCACTTCATGCTTTAGAAGAAAAAGATATGGGGATTTTATGTGCAGGAACAGGTTTTGGAAAAACAATTGTTGCGGCCAAATTAATCGCTGATAAAAAGGTAAGCACCTTGATCTTAGTCCATAATACAAATTTAGCCGGACAGTGGAAATCTCAATTAGAGCATTTTTTAAAGATTAATGACGAGCCCTTTGTGGAACGAACAGAGAAGGGTAGAAAAAAAAGAAAATCTAAAGTAGGCAGAATTTATGGTGGAAAAGAGAGTCGTAGTGGCTTAATAGACATTGGCTTATTTCAAACAGTAACAAGATATGAAAACTTACAAAATTTGTTACGGGATTATGGAATGATTATTGTTGATGAAGCCCATCATGTAGCAGCAAAAACTTTTGAAGATGTTATGAAACAAGTAGCGAGCAAATATGTTTACGGATTGACTGCTACACCGCAGCGAGAGGATGGTTTAGAAAATATTATATTTATGCGTTTAGGAGAAATAAGTTATACTGCGGAAAAAGAGATCCCAAAGCACATTGAACAAAAATTATTTATTCGTTTTACTTCTTTAGGTGAGCAAATGGCAACTATCAATAATCAAACCATTCATGAAAATTACGAGATGATGATAGAGTCAAAAGATAGAAATCAGCAAATTATTTCTGATATTTTGAGCAACTTAAAAGATAATAGACATATAATCGTACTTTCAAGATATATCAAACATATTGATTTGTTAAAAGATGAATTGGAACGAAGAAATGTAACGGCTCCAATTTATATTCTGAATAGCAAAATGAAAAACAGACAACTACGTGAAGAATTAGCAAATCTGAAACAAGAAGGAAAGCCATTTGTACTATTGACTACAGGAAGTTATGCAGGAGAAGGATTTGATTTGCCAGCATTAGATACATTATTATTGGTAATGCCTATTTCAAGTAAGGGAAACTTGCAGCAGTATTTAGGCAGGTTATTACGTAATCTAGATGAAAAAGAGGACCTCCGTGTCTATGATTATATCGACTATGCGATTCCGATGATTTATCGTATGTATCAAAAGCGACTTCGAACATATAAAAAACTAGGATATCACCTGTTTGAAGATGAACATACAGAACTTTGTAAGAGTAATTTATTTAGTGAGGGATATGAACCGATTTTACAAAAAGATTTAGCAAATGCACAGCAAAAAATTTTATTGATTATGCCGTATCTTAGTAAATCTATAATCGAATTTTTGAACGCAATTCATTTTGTAAGAGGCATTGAGCGGATTTTATTTTTACCCGAAGCAATGATGGTAGATTCAAAATCTCGACAATATGTAGACCAACTGATATCTATTGGCTATCGAATTATTTTTAAGTGTAATATTCATCAAACCTTTGTAGTCATTGATGGCAACCTGGTCTGGCTGGTGCCGAATCAAGCAAGACAAAAAAATAATGAACTAGCATTAAGAATGTATTCTTCAGAAATAGCAAAACGATTACAAGAACGTTTGGAATAATGATTTTGTAAACATAACAAACATTTTAGCTCAATCAGACATTAATTTAGCTGTTATTAAAATTGTTGTGCTGATTACTCATTTAACATTAAAATATGAAGGTGACACAATCGAAAAGTATCATGTTAAAAATCGGATATATTTACAATAGAAGTGCTTGACAAGTTTGGATGTAATTTTGATGCTTATTTCCAAAAGATATGACAGGCACTACGTGGATTCATTTAATTTCAACCTTCTAATGAAGAGCAACCTAAATCATAGATACATACATTGGAGGATCGTAATACATTTAAACAATCTGTACGGAATGCTTTATCATTATTTTTTTGTTTTTATTTAAAAAATTAAGAAATTAGATATGTACTTTATGTTTCATATGAAGCATGGGATATCTAAAGGAGGAGGAAACAAAAATGAAATGTTATCAATTACATTTGGAATTAGTGGGATGTCCTTTCCCCATTTGGAGAAAAGTTATTTTACCCGCGAAATTAACTTTTGATGATTTACATGACGTGATTCAATGCCTATTTCGGTGGGAGCACCAACATTTATTTGAATTCACTGTTGGAAAATATACCATATCGGATCCACCAGATTCGAGTATTCCCTTTTCCATGTTGGAACTGACAACACCATCTCGAATGTTACGTGCTCATAGAACCATGCTACTTGAACAAATCAAAAAGAAAGCTCAAATTTTTCAATATGTATACGACTTTGGAGATCATTGGTTGCTACAGATTCAAGTTGAAGATATACTTGATCAAAGTTCTGATGAAATAACATGCATCGGAGGAGAAAATGCAGCTCCTTTAGAGGATATCGGAGGTATTCCAGGTTATCTTGAATTTTTAGAAGCAATAAAAGATTCTTCACATCCCCAACATAAAATGTATGCGGAATGGGACTTATTGAATTTTGATCCTGCTTTCTTCGATATACAAGAAGTGAATAAAGGATTAGCCTATTGTGATTGAATCATAAGTGAATGGCCGTTTCCTTTATATAGATTTGAAAAAGGACATGATTTTTTCTATGTAAAAGATTAGGTCCTTTTTTGTGTACAGAAAATTGTATATTTCTGTACACTTTATTTTTTAGTAAAAAACACTACAATTTTTCCTATTATCGTGTCCATAAACAGTGTACAATTATGTATGTTCAGATATCTATCTAAAATTAAATTATTGAACAGGGAGAGACTACAAATTGAAAATTGGTTATGTTCGTGTATCAACTGTAGATCAAAATTTAGATTTACAAATAGATGCTTTAAAGGCGTATGGATGTGATGAAATATTTGAAGACAAATTGAGTGGCATTGCCGGAAAAAGGCCCGGCCTTGAAAAAGCTCTTCAATATGTGAGACCTGGTGATTCTTTGGTAGTCTGGCGACTCGATCGTTTAGGAAGAACGATGCATCATCTCATCCAAATTGTAAATGAATTAAATGAACAGGGCGTTAGTTTTTATAGTGTACAAGAAAATATCACGATGGATCGCTCTAGCGCTACAGGACAATTAATGTTTCACTTATTTGCTTCTTTTGCAGAATTTGAAAGAAACCTCATTCGTGAACGGACAGAGGCTGGAAGAATTGCCGCAAGGGCTCGGGGACGTTTTGGTGGAAGACCTGAAAAATTAGGAGAAAAAGAACAACAAATGATACAAACACTCGTGTCTAAGAAAACCCCCATTAAAGATATTGCGCAAATATTAAAGATTTCTCGTACAACGGTGTATCGTTATTTACAAAAATAGGAGGAAATTCAGATGGCGACGAGAGAGGTTCTTACTCAAACGCAACGAGAATACTTTTATGAATTATCAGACCAGATGAGTGAACGAGAGCGGATACGATACTACACTTTATCGGAAGAAGATATACAAATCATCCGTCAACAACGCGGCGCAACGAATCAATTAGGTTTTGCGGTTCAATTGGCCTATTTACGATTTCCTGGTCGACCTTTCGCTTCTGGAGAAAAAATACCCGATTTTCTTGTTTCGTTACTTGCAAAAAGATTAGGAATCGTGCCTGCAGCTATACATCGTTATGCGAAAATTCGCGATACAACAAGGCGAGAACACATCAGCAAAATTCGGAAACATTTTGGATTCCGTGCTTTTACCTTACGAGAATATCGAGAGTTAGCAAATTGGCTTCTTCCAACTGCACTGGGAACAGATAAAGGTCTGGTTTTAGTTGATCTTTTGATACAAGAAATGCGAAAAAGAAAAATCATTCTTCCTGCCATGTATGCCGTAGAACATTTAGTTTGGGCAGTATGTGAACGTGCAGAAAGGCGAACGTTTAAAAAGTTAACAAAAGCGTTATCTCCACAACAACTTGTACAATTAGACCAGCTATTAACAAAGTCTGCAGACAAACATATTACGAACTTATCCTGGTTACGAAAACCACCTGGGGCGGTTTCTCTTAAAAATTTTCACAAAATATTGGACCGTGTTCAATTTATTCAAAAGCTCGCATTACCATTAGAAAAGGGCCAAGAGATTCACCAAAATAGATTACTACAATTAGCTAGGGAAGGCTCTCGATATTCAACTCAACATTTGTCCCGGTTCCATTCTTTGAAACGTTATGCTACGTTAATGGCATTTTTAATTCACATTTATGCTTTTTTAATCGACCAAGGTTTATATGTAAATGAAAAATTGCTTGGGCGCATGTTCAAGCGAGGAGAAAAGATACATAACGATTCGTTTCAAAATGATGGAAAGTTAATTAATGAAAAACTTCGCTTATTTGCAAAACTTGGGAAGGTTTTAATTGAAGCAAAAGAAACTGAACAAGATCCTTTTGTATCTTTACAAGCTGTTATACCATGGGACCAATTTATTCATTCGGTAGAACAAGCGGAAGCGTTGGCGAGGCCTGCAGAATTCGATTATTTAGAATTACTGGATACCTATTATGGACAATTTCGTAAGTTTGCCCCGCGACTTTTACAGATTTATACGTTTCAATCTTCCGGTATCACCCAAACATTATGTGAAGCACTTGAAATCTTAAAGGAACTGAATACATCCAAGAAAAGAAAAGTTCCTGAATGTGCTCCTCTGGATTTTATAAAATCCAAATGGTTGAAACACGTTTTAAAAGAAGATGGCATTGACCGTCATTACTATGAATTTAGTGTATGGACAGAGTTGTGTAATCATCTCCGTTCGGGAGATATATGGGTACCAGGAAGTAAACAATACAAAAACTTTGATGAGTACTTATTACCGGTACCAACCTGGGAAGAAATCAAAAGAAAACAACAAATTCCGTTGTCTATTGCTACAAATGTAGAGGAGTATATACAAAATCGATGCGGATTGATGCAAGAACAATTAACAATGGTAAATCAACTCATTCAAAACCAAGAATTATCGGATGTTTCTGTTTATGGCGGTCACATCCAAATTCCATCTTTAAAAAAGGATGTTCCAGACGATGTAGCAGATCTTACAAGGGGTAGAACCAGCATCTCCGAGCAAATCGGGAATTTTGTAATTTTCAGAATGTTTTACGGGGTTTGATTAAAATCTAATCTATTTTAACAGAGCTCTTAATCCTTCGATTTCATCTTCCTTTGTTCCAATTTCTCTTTTAATTCGTTCTTGTTCCCAATGTTCTTCTAGGCGTAAACCCAGCATCTTCGAATGAATCGGTAATTTTGTAATTTTCTGATAATTTACAGGTGTTTCCATGTTTTTTTGGCTTAAAATTTAAGTTTCTGAGTTCTATGTCATTTTTTTAAACTGTTAATCCATTAAATTAGAATCATTTCTTTATGATTTAAGTTAGAAAGTGACACAGAATAACAATTACATGTCACTTATCGTTAAAAAGTAGTAAATTTGTATGATAAAAATCTGATTATTGCAAAATTCCCGATTTACTAAGCGATGCTGGGTTTGGGCCTACAAGGGCTATTTATGATGTATTACCACGTATTAAGCTAACAGAACTATTAGTAGAAGTAGACTCTTGGACCCAGTTTAGTCAGCAGTTTGTACATCTTCATACGAAAACGGGGCCAAAAGATGAAACTACATTATTTGCGGCTATTTTAGCCGAGGGAATTAATCTTGGATTGAGTAAAATGGCTGATGCATGTCCTACGATTACCTATACCCAACTTGCTTGGATAGCAGATTTGGTGTTATGTCAAGAAAATAGACACATGAAACAGAGACATTTAATTCGTTAAGC
>NZ_JBMDKC010000161.1:0-7599 GCF_057809515.1 Bacillus sp. FG16 | reverse complement strand
TTTATCAAGCTGCCTAATGAAATAACCGTGTCTAACTTTTAGGGGTCACTTCAATGGCGTTCTTTTTCTTTAAAAAAATTGTTGAAAATCGTACTGATTATAATAAAGATTTATAAAAATAATTTCTAATTTATGGAAAATAAAGGTTTTTTTGAAGTGCTTTCCGAATCAATTTAGTAGTGTACATATTGAAAGTGAGGAAAAAGAACCATGAAGATAAGAGAAGCGTTATTAAGTGAAGCAAATGAATTAAGTGAACTCACACTACATTCAAAAGCAACGTGGAATTATAGTGAAGAATTCATACTTGCTTGTAAGGAAGATTTAACAATTACGGAAGAGTACATAAAAAATAATTTTGTATATGTTTTAGTAAACGATAATGCGAAGATTGGTTTTTTCTCATTTTTACGTAATGATAAAGCTCTCGATTTCTTGTACATTCATCCTCATTACAAAGGAAAAGGTTACGGGAAAATACTTTGGGAGTATGTAATAGAAAAAGCCAATGAACTAGGATTAAAAAGTTTTACAATTGATAGTGATCCGAATGCAAAAGGATATTACTTGAAAATGGGAGCACAGTTAATAGGAGAGACACCATCAACTGTCTTTAAGGGTCGTTTACTGCCTCTTTTGAAATATGATGTGTAAAACTATTAATAGTAGGGGAAGATTAGAATGGATGATGTAAAGAAAAAGCAAATATATGAGGCGTTAATAAGATCTTGGTCAATAGAAACAAGTTCAAAGTGGACAATTGAAAACCCAGCAAAGGGACAATGTGGTGTTACAGCTCTTGTCGTTCAAGACATACACGGAGGAGAAATTAAAAAGACAAAAGTAAGAGAGGTATGGCACTTTTATAACTTTATAGATGGGCAGAGATTTGATTTTACAGAGACTCAATTCAATGGGAAATTGAATTATATGGATGAAAAGTCAAATCGGGAAGAAGCATTTGCAGATACAAATGAAAAACAATATAGCATTTTGAAGGGAAAAATAACGAAAGAATTAAAATTATCTTTTGACTCTTAATCTTTAATAAGTTACTATAATGGTGGTAACTTATTAAAGGGAACTTCATAGAGTTGAAAGGGGAAATACTTTTGAAAACAACTTATGTAAACGCTACAATTGTAACGATGAATGAACAAAACGAAGTGATAGAAAATGGATATATCATTGTAGAAAATGATCAAATTATAGATGTAAAGAGCGGAGAATTTGCAAATGATTTTGAAGTAGATGAAGTAATTGACATGAAAGGAAAGTGGGTTTTACCAGGGCTTGTAAATACACATACACACGTTGTAATGAGTCTCCTAAGAGGTATTGGAGATGATATGTTATTACAGCCATGGCTGGAGACGAGAATTTGGCCACTGGAAAGTCAATTTACTCCAGAGCTTGCGGTCGCTAGTACGGAATTAGGATTACTTGAGATGGTGAAAAGTGGTACAACATCATTCTCTGACATGTTTAATCCAATTGGAGTAGATCAAGACGCAATTATGGAAACGGTATCAAGGAGCGGGATGCGAGCTGCTGTTTCAAGGACTTTATTTAGCTTCGGAACGAAAGACGATGAAAAGAAAGCGATTGAAGAAGCTGAGAAATATGTGAAGCGTTATTATAAAGAAAGTGGCATGTTAACTACGATGGTTGCACCACATAGTCCATATACATGTAGTACAGAATTGTTAGAAGAGTGTGCTCGTATTGCAGTAGAGAATCAAACAATGGTTCATATCCACCTTTCTGAAACAGAGCGTGAAGTACGTGATATTGAAGCACAGTACGGAAAACGTCCAGTAGAATATGCAACGAGCTGCGGATTGTTTAAACGCCCAACAGTTATTGCACACGGTGTAGTATTAAATGATGATGAGCGTGCATTTTTAGCAGAACATGATGTTCGAGTAGCACATAACCCAAATAGTAATTTAAAACTAGGTTCTGGTATAGCGAATGTAAAAGCGATGCTAGAAGCAGGAATAAAAGTAGGAATTGCAACAGATAGTGTTGCGTCTAACAATAATTTAGACATGTTTGAAGAACTGCGTATAGCAACTTTATTGCAAAAAGGTATACACCAAGATGCAACAGCATTACCAGTTGAAACAGCTCTTTCTCTTGCGACAAAAGGAGCTGCGGAAGTCATTGGGATGAAACAAACGGGATCACTTGAAGTTGGTAAGTGTGCCGATTTTATTACGATTGACCCGTCTAATAAGCCGCATTTACAACCAGCGGATGAAGTGTTATCACACCTTGTATATGCTGCTAGTGGAAAAGATATAAGCGATGTAATTATTAACGGAAAACGTGTCGTTTGGAATGGCGAATGTAAAACGTTAGATGAAGAGCGTATTATATTTGAAGCAAGTCGTTATAAACGAGGTTTACAAAGATAACTTTTTTAGGCTGTGGAGAGAATCTTCTCCACAGCCTATTTCTAATTTGTAAACCTCACTATATTTTTTAAAACTTTGCAACAGAAGTGATAATGCTAACACTACCCAAAAAATTAGATGTTGACGCTAGTTTTAGAGTACATTGATAGTTAGGACATGTATTTATTTTTGGTTTTTAATAAACTTATTGTATTATTGTGTATTAAATGAACTATTAAGGAGATTAAAGGTAAAGCAGCTCCAATGAGTAAAGTTACTTCACTATTAAATTTATAGTAAGTATAACTTCCAATCCATGAACCAAAGGCTCCTCCCAAAAAGAAAATAGTCATATATAATCCATTAAGTCTGTTTCTTATCTCGGGATTCAAACCAAAGATAATTTTTTGACCTAATAATAAATTTCCTGCTACACCAATATCAATGCAGATACCTGAGATAAGAATTAAAATTATGCTAAATAGTGAATGATCTTGAACAAAGAATAATAGTACGATCGATAATAGTACGAGTGCCATTGATACATTAGTCATTGTAAAAATATAACCTTTATCTGCTATTTTACCAATAGTAGGAGTTAATAAAGCTCCAGCAATTGCAACAAAGCCAAATAATGCAATTTCATTATTTGAAAAATGTAATGGCTCTGATCTTAATAAAATTGGAATAGCTGTCCAATAAAGGCTAAATGCAGCAAATAAACATGCGTGATAAAAAGCTCTTTGTTGTAAAGGAGAAGTATTTATTAGTAGCTTTACCATAGAAGTTATTAAATTTGGATATGTCATGTTACTAGTTGAGATAACTTCATAGTTGGGTAAAAATTTTAGAATTAACAGTAATACGGTAACTAGGGTTATTAATGAAAAAAGAAATACCATTCTCCAGCCAAACCACTCTGTTATTCCGATAGATAATGGGCGAGCAATCATAATCCCAATCAATAAACCACTCATCACTTTACCCACATATTTACCTGCCTCTTCAATTGGCACGATTCTCATTGTTAGTGGAACTAACATTTGAGCTGCACAGGCCCCAATGCCAATTATAGTTGTTAATAGTAAAAAAATAATTCCGTTTGTCGAAATTAGCGTACCAATTAATGAAAAAATAGTTAGCCCGATAAGAATTCCTATTATTTTCTTACTTTTCAATAAGTCAGCGATCGGTACGATAAAAAATAACCCCAATCCATACCCAATTTGTGTCAAAGTAGTGAGCAATCCAGATAAATCAGAAGAAATGTTCAGATCTTTTGCAATGAATTGTACAATTGGTTGTGCATAATAAATATTTGCAGCAAGTGAACCACAACTAATTGCTAAAATAAATATTAGAAAATTTGTCTTTTTAGTCAATTTTATCATTCCTTTCTTTTTGGAACGTTCATTCCGAAATTATTAAAAAAGAAAGACTATAGGTCTGCAATAGTCTTATCTACTAGATGATAGGCTGAATTTTTCTCTTTTTTATATTTAGACATTACATTCAAACTATGATTTAAACTTAATAAAGAATATGCAACTAATTCAGTATCAACCTCTTGTGAAATTTCTCCTTTCTTTTTTCCTTCTTCGATAACTTGCTTAAATACTTTTTCAAGTTCATTAAAATCATTTATGAGTATTTCTTCTATGGCAGGGTCAATTTGTCCAATAAGCAGTGAAGAATTAGTTATCATACAACCTTTTGGAATCTCACCTGAATAACATTTTTCAATATGTTGATAAAAAAAGGATTTAAGTGATGCTTTTGTGTTTATACCACTAAAAAGTAAATTTCTCTTTTGAGAGCCATAATTTTTATAATGTTCCAAAACTAGTTTAAATAGTGCATCCTTATCTCCAAAGCTATCGTAGAGAGTAGATCGACCTATACCCATCGTTTCAATAAGATCTGATATATATGTAGCATCATAACCTTTTTCCCAGAATAAATGCATAGCTTTATTTAACGCGTGTTCTTTGTTAAAACTAATACTTCTACCCAATTTATAACACCTCCATTCATGTAACTTAGTATAAATATTCCGGAACGATAAGTCCAGAATATTCGTCTTAATTTCCGAAAGTTTCGTAAAATATCCGTAAATGTTAATTTGGTATTGTGGTATTTAGATGCTATAAAATAGAAAGTATGTATTGAAGCGACAATTAAATTCGATTTTATTGAGGAAAAGTTAAGCTCCTATTAGTTTATATGTTTTTTTCGTTAAAAATCGAAAAGATTCCAAGGTAATCCATATCCTTTTAAAAGGATAGCTTTTTTCTTGAACGAATAAATATTCAAAAGAATGTCGCGTCTTTCTGTTAGTATTTCTGCTATAATATATTACGCTTTATAATATTTTATATTTAAGGAGAACAACTCATGAAGCGAAAAAAGAGTCATTTAATGGTAATGGCACTTGTTACATCTTTATTATTAACAGCTTGTAATAATAAAGCGGATAAAAGTGACACAGAGGTTAAAAAACAAGTGTTAAATGTAACAGTATCAGAAGAAATTCCTTCTCTGGACACTGTGAAAACAACAGATGGTACATCAGCACACATTATGCAGAATATATTTGAAGGGTTATATGTATTAAACGATCAAGATCAGCCTACTCCAGCCATAGCAAAATCGTTTAAAAGAAGTGAAGATGGTAAGAAATATACATTTGACTTGCGTAAAGATGCAAAATGGTCAAATGGGGATAATGTAACAGCAAATGATTTTATATTTGCTTGGAAACGTGCAATTAACCCTGAAACAGCCTCTCAATATGCGTCCATGCTCTTTTATGTAAAAAATGCGAAAGAGATCAATAAGGGAACAATGCCTCTTGATGCACTTGGGGTTAAAGCGATAAATAACTATACGTTAGAAGTTGAACTCGAACAGCCAGTTCCGTATTTTTTACAGTTGTTAGCACTACCTATATACTTACCACAGCATGAATCATTTTTGAAAGAACAAGGAAACAATTATGCATTGGAACCTAGTAATCTCATATATAACGGTCCATTTGTATTAGAAAAATGGAAGCATGAACAAGAGTTTCAATTAAAGAAAAATACTACATATTGGGATCGAAAGAAAGTGAAATTAGATGAAATAAACTTTCATATCCTAAAGGATACAATGACAGCTGTAAATTTATATGAAGCCGGAGATTTGGATCGAGTACCTGTTAATTCGCAAGTTGTAGACAAGTATAAAGGGAATAAGGAATTACATATGTCGAGTGATCCCGGAATTGCTATGCTTCGTTTTAATGAAAAAAATAACGCGTTAGCAAATAAAAAGGTGCGTCAATCTATTTCATTAGCGTTAAATAAAGATGATTTCGTTGCTCACTTTATTAATAACGGAGCAAAACCTGCAAGTGGACTTGTACCAGTTGGTCATGTAAATGAAGTGACTGGTAAAGATTTTAGAAAAGAAAATGGAGATATTTCCTCATATGATTTGCAAAATGCGAAAAAACTTTGGGAAGAAGCGAAAAAAGAGCTTGGGGTAGAACAAGTAAACCTAGGGTTCTTAACGTTCGAACAAGATAACGCAATACGTATGGCAGAATATATAAAAGGTGATTTAGAGAAGAATTTGCAAGGGTTAACGATACAAATTAAACAACAGCCATTTAAGCAAAAATTACAGTTAGAACAAATAGGTGATTACGATATAACTATGGCAAATTGGGGACCTGACTATAAAGACCCAATTAGTTATTTAGAGTTATTTACGACAGGGAATCCGAATAATAAAATGAATTATTCTAATGTTCGTTACGATGAATTAATAAAGAAAGCGAAAACGGATTTTGTACTAGATACGGAAAAACGATGGGAAGCGTTGCGAGAAGCCGAGCAGGTATTATTAGAAGATGCTGCGGTGGCGCCGCTTTATCATATTGGCTCAGCATATGTACAAAAGGATTATGTAAAAGGAATTGAAAAGCATCAATTTGGTGGTATTTATACTTATAAGAATGCTTATATTGCTAATGAATAAATACAAAAAACCTTACTTTTTAAAAGTAAGGTTTTTTACACATAAATTCTATTAAACTGATTTTAATAAAGCGTAAAAATTCGTATCATATGGGATATCATCTTGATACATATAATTTTTTAGAACGCCTTCTTTTTCAAAACCTAATTTTAATAGTACTTTATTGGAAGCTTCATTTTCAAGAAATACAATTGCTCCAATCCGCTTTAAATGAATCGTATGGAAACCGTATGATATAACCTCAGAAACAGCTTCAGTCGCATATCCTTTTCCCCAGTGTTCAGGCAAAAAGGCATAACTTATATTGGCTCGTTTATGCTCAGAAGACCAATCGTGAAAACCAATGGTACCGATGAGTTCTTTCTTGTCTTTTAATTCGATCCCCCATTTTATACCGCTTCTTGCATTGTAACTCAACTTAAAGTTATGAATGATTTGTTTCACTTGATCAACATCTTGTAACGGTTTTTGACCATAATAGCGCAGTACATTAGTATTAGAAAAGCATTGTAGTATACGTGGTGCATCTTCTTCGGTAAGTTCTCTTAAAATAAGTCTTTCAGTTTTTAATAAAGGAAACATATTTTCGCTCCTTTTCACATGAAAATAGAATGTATTTGTTATTATATAATTTAATCTGAAAATAAAGATTATTCAAGGTGTAATGGTAGATTTGATTTATGATAAACTTAGATGTGGAATATATTTCAAAAAAGAGGTTTGGAAATGGAAAAAAATTCGATATTAATTGTAGATGACGATAAAGATATTATTCAATTTATTAATGTGAATTTAAAACAAGAAGGTTTTAAAGTTTTTAGTGCTCATAACGGTGAAGAGGCTTTAGAAATAATAAATAATAACAGTATTCAACTTGCTATTTTGGATATTATGATGCCTCAAATGGATGGTATAGAACTTTGTAGAAGGATTAGAGAGAAACATAGTTTACCAATTATGTTTTTAAGCGCGAAATCATCGGATGTAGATAAGGTAATTGGGTTTAGTACTGGGGCAGATGATTATATTGTGAAGCCGTTCAGTACAATTGAATTTATAGCAAGAGTGAAAGCCCAATTAAGAAGGTATACATATTTCAATCAAAATGCTCCCCAAGTAATGGTATAAATGCTAGTTTAAATGTACACATTAACACTTGAATAATCATGTACATTTT
>NZ_JBMDKC010000160.1:0-7606 GCF_057809515.1 Bacillus sp. FG16 | reverse complement strand
TTTGTTTTTAGTATAAACTCTCTGTTCGATGTGTCTATCATTTAGACTAGCATCATTATTTCGTATGAAATCCATTCTGCTTTCCGTCTCTAAGCTAAGAATAGACACATGCCACTTGTTCTTTAATAACCAACTCGTGAGAAAATCTCTTCGACTTGTATAAAGAACAGGATCATATTTTTTTACAAGTTCTTGTATACGTGATTCAAATAAAGGATCGTCATATAAGACTTTCACATGAACTTCATACGGTGAAAGGGATCCTTTATTCACCTTTATACGTGTTGCGATTTGATAATTCATACCTGCATCCTCCTCATTTCCATTTTAAAACCGAAAAAAATAAGCATCCCCTGTATGCTCACTGTGTTACTACTTATGCGTCTTTTCTACGATCTCGTTTTGGATTTTGATTTACATTCTGTTTCTGACTCACGCCCTTATTTTGACCTTTGTTTCGTAAACTCTCCCCTGTATTTTGTCCAAGTTGATACGAACGTTTTGTCTGCTGTACCGTTTTAGAACTATGAAAAGCATTGGAAAGGCGATCCTTTGCATATTGTCCAATTGTACGATTTTCTCTTTGCGGTGCTGGAATATCATTTGTAGAAGATGGTGCTGTATCTACTGGACGGGATGAACCTGAAGAACTTTCACCACTTGTTGATGTTCCGCTATGACTTGGCTGAGATGCTTCTGGTGTACTTGTGGGTGTTCCGCTACTACCTGATTGAGGTGTTGCTGGTGCACTTGTTGGTGCTCCGCTACCTCCCGGTTTACTTCCGCCTGGTGCACTTGTTGGCGCTCCACTACCTCCGGGTTTACTTCCGCCTGATACATTCGCTGAAGAACCCTGCCCTTCATTTTTAGCCTCTTTATCAAAACCAGACGATTTCATTTCATCTTGCAAGGACATTGCGCCACCCCCTGCCTCGCCTTGGGACGCTTGACTTTTTTCTGTTCCAGAACCTGATTGACCCATTTCATCTTGTATAGATGAATGACCAGTTCCATTTGCCCCGCCATCGGCATCGCTTTGCTTTGCTTTTCCTTCTTTTCCATTCTCTTTACCCTGTTGTTCTTTTCCTTGCTTTTGCTCCTTTTGTTCACCACCATTTGTTTTCCCTGCATTTTTATATCCGTTTGCGATGCCGGCGGCACCTGCACCTGCTTGTAATGCACCATTACCTGTACTTTTTAACATGTTACCAGCTTTGGACGCTATATTGCCGGTTGCTTTACTAAGCCCTTTTCCAAGTGCGTATCCACCTGCAACGACTCCCCAACCATTTTTAAGACCTGCATCAATACCAAAGATACGTTCACAAATGACGGGACCATCTACAACCGCAAGGCTCAAACAAATTAAAGCGATGACGTAAGCAATCCCATTCATATTTTCATGAATATAGTTTATACCGATGAGGTATAGTTTTAATGAAATAAAGATCATAATCATAATTAAAAAAGAATTTAAAATATTAAGAAGAATATGCTTTGTCTTCTGTCCGTTTGCCACATCTGCCGGTGCAACTAAGTTTACTAGAATGTAATTGAAAGCTAGTTCAAAACACAATTTCCCAAGTTTGATTGCTGTAAATAGCAGTGTCATGCCAATGACAAATAGAGACGGAGCGATTTTCCAGAAATCCCAGTCCCAGCGATAATATTTATCTGGCCAAAAATCAAACCAGCCATTTTTCAAATCGATGAGCACTTCTTTTCCATCTGGTGCAATACTCATTTTCTTTTCTAAGATTTTTTTTCCATCACCTGATAAATCTGTATCTTTATCTATCTTAAAACCCTTATCTATTTTCTCTAAAATATCAATTCTTCTAATGTTCTCTTGTGGAATTTTATTAGATTCTTTCAATTTTGTCGTTTTCCACTTTTCTATATCGAACTGTGCTACATCTGTGAGACCATCTTTTATAATTTTTTCACTTGTTGTCCCGCTTCCTTTGAGATCCACCGCCTTAATTGCTTTATCAGTAAATTTATCTGCTTGCATCATAGCTGTACTCAGTAACACAATTACACCCATACTGATAAAAATGTTGACTGCAATTTGTTCACGATTTGTTTTTCGATTAAATATCAGTGTATATCCAATGTAAATGAGCGAAAAAGCAAATAGTATATACAAAACAGGTTGAAAATCTCGTACAAATGATTGTACTTCTTCTGAAGCAAACAATGTTTTAACTAATAGAATTTTATCTGTAATCCCTTCTAATGCATCTACCAGATATGATAATCCAATAATAATCATCCAACCAATCAAACGGAGTATATAATTGATGAAGCCACCAATTTCTAAATAATCATTAAACATCTTCAATATTTCTAAGACTTTTTCATCATTCATGATTTCACCTTCCTCTCTTACGCTCCAAATACATCTTGTATGGTCATATCAAGATGTTCATCAACTTCATCCACCCGAATGACAATCGGTGCTTCACCGACTCCTCCTGGCTGTAAAACTACAACACCATTTGTAAGCCCAATCATCACTTCGTTTCCCGCTGTTACTTGTTTCCCGTAAACTTGTAAAATATGTTGTAAGGGCTTGGTTACTTGCATCATACTTCCTCCTTCACGCCTTCTTTTTCTAGTAAACTATCCATAACTTCACCGTATTTCCCGTTAATCAGACGATAAATATTCTTATCAATTTCTCCTGTTGTCACTAATATCTTCAGCTCATCAATAAAGTTTTCCATTGTACTTGTTTGAATATCCGCTAATGATTTGTTCCATTGCCTCATACATTGTTTTTCAATGATGTTCCAAATGGAACGATGTGTTTCAAAGAATTCTTCTGCTGTTTTATGCTTCCAATTTTCTAAGGTAAGTGGTTCAAATGGACTAGACGGTTCGGATTCGCACACTGAAACCGGTTCTGATGCATACGCTTCTTCAGGAATCTCAATATCCTCATCAATATCCGCAAATTGTGGCTCCTCCGGATCCTCTTCTGAAGGAATAGGTACTGGTTTTGGTTCAGATACGAATACATTTGATTTTGGTTCCTCTGGTTGCTCAGATGGTTCCTTTTCTTGTTTTGGGAAGAAGTCAATAATGAGATCCCTTGGATTCACATATTCATGTAAAGAACGAATATCGATATCTAAAATGGATTGATCTGTATCAAAGTCGTCCCCTAAGTATTCCCAGCGATATTTCATAACCGTTTTCCCTCGGTTCAGAATCGGGAAAGGCTCTATCTTTTCAAACTTATTATCCCGACGCTTCATAAAGCGTATCACTGCACTTTCTCCTTCTTGGAATCTCATTAACTCAGTTGGTGTTAATAATGGTTTTGTATCTATTCCTTCCGTTTTGCTCTTATCAATCGACAACCCTTTCCCACTTCGAGATAAAGAATTGATTGTTTGATTCCCTAACTTTTCGGATATTTCTTTTGCGGTTTCTTTATTACCAGATTGAATATAAATTTGATTCCCGCAATTGTCTTGAATGGTTGTACTTGCATCTCCATATTTCATTTTTAACTGTGGAAGAGCTTGCACAATCAAATTAAAACGAATATTTCGTCCTAAACAAACCGTAACAATATTCCCCATATCATCAATCGCTGGCATATTGCCAAATTCATCCAATAAGAACACTACTTCTCTATGACACTTCCCACCACGAGCTAAACCAGCATACTTGGAGAGTACAAAATATAACTGTCTAATAAAAATAGAAGCAATCACATGATTACTAGAATCGTAATCTGGAACAATCATAAAGACCGCAATTGGTTTTTCAAAGATAACAATGTTTTCAATTTGTAATCCATCTTGTTTCTCAACAACTTTGTATGTTGTTTCACCTGTATCCTTGTTAATTGTTTGAACTTCTACAATCATTTTCTTCTTTGTTTCGCTTTCCATTACATGGATACGTTGTCCCTTCTTTACTTTTTGTTTAAAGTTCAGTTCAAAACGCCCTTCTGTATCTGTTTTGACACTTTCTTTCGATCCATCTGGAAAGATAATTTGTACACGAACCCTTGGTGTTCCTTTTCCTTGCAAGCTTTTCCCAAAGCCAATTCGTTTTAAGTCGATACTATTACGGGACGTCATTTTTGCAATGCCATCAAAAGTAAAGATGGACAATTTACTCATTGTGGTACTAAAAATACTTCCTCGTGTTGTCCCGCCTTTTGCGAAGCTAGAAGTTGCATATTGCATCTTCGCAACACTCTCAGCCGGAAGCATTTCAAAATATATATCTAATACATTTTGTGTATTTCCTTTTGCATCAATCACAACTTCTTTGGAACCAAGCTCTGATAACATGTTTGCGACTGCATACATCGAAATTTTATCCTCTGTCTTTTCCTTGATACACTTATCTATAACCGCTAAGATTAATGCATTACATAAACTCATCGCACTATTATTCCAGAAAGGATCCTTTACATTTGGATTGTAGTAAAGTGAAAATGATAATGTATTACAGAGTGTCTGCGCTGTTGCTGTATCACCTTGTTTATAAGCATCTTTGATAAGCTGAAGCAAGTTGTAGCTCATGGACTCCAACGGGTTAATTAAATTTAAAACTTCAATATGAAAACCACGTTTTTCAAATGTTTTTTTAGAAGCCGCCAAAATTTCAGCCTTTGGATCATTGATGATAAGAGACGGTTGTAGTTTCGCACGGGAATATGCATCAAGTGTTGGAAACACAAACGTTTCCCCTTTACCAGATCTTGTTGTACCAATGATTAGGTTACTAACTGCCCCATCATCTATGAGTAGCCTTCCCGCTTTTGCACTATCTTTTAATTTTTTAATTTCTTGCCATTTCTCCATCCCTTTTGCATCTATAACCCTTTTCGCTTGTTTTAAAATGGATTTGCATGAAACCACATCATAACGAGAAATGACAACGCCACCCTTCCCTTCATATCGTTCTGTTTTATCTGGAATGGCACGATATTGCTGTTTGACTTCATCTAAAGTCGCAAAACGGGAAGAGTCTTTTTGATTCTGATTCAAGTCTTTAAAGCTTGAGCGAATTTTATAAGTGAATTGCAATGTACATAAGCTCGCAATTAAGAATAATATCAGATATAGGAAAAAAGAATGTTCAAAGGTATATAGATCCTCTATTCCAATATGAAAAGGTTTTGGATGTAATAAATCTGAAAATGTTGTTTTCACTACTTCTACAATGACGTTTCCTAGAAAATTAGCGATAAGAAAGATTCCACTAAACAAAAAAGTACTCATCGGGATGAGTACTTTCCATTCAGCTAATTTATACTTGAGTGGCGCTTTTTGTTGCACATGCACGTTATCTCCTCCTTTTCATCTTTTGTTTGTCTTTTTCCCAAATTTTATAGATAGTGTCTTGGATCATTTTTTGAACCTCTACCGTGTAGAAAATAAACATCAGCACAATAACTACCAACAAAAACATTACATACGTTACTATCATATCTGACCTCTTTTCTTCAAGTTACATTCCATTTCTTTGTAAAATTTCCATTGTGAGTACCCAATTCGCAGTAAACTTAATATGACAGGTACTACTAATAAAACAGCTATAAAAAGAGATAGAGAATATATTTTCTGTTCTTCTACAAATGCAATACTAGCAATCACACCCACCGCTATTACAATTGCTAGTGGAATTTCTAATAACAATATTTTTTTCGTCAACTTTCTATCCATAATGAAACGTATTAACAGAACCATTAAGACATAAAACATACCAAAGAGAGTAATTCCATTGATTGTATGACCTTTTGTCCATTCGTAACCAGAATCATTTATGCCCCCAATGATATAAGTAATTCCTAATACGCCTAAAATAGTGTAAATCCCTAAACTTAACTTTCTCCCGTACGCTATCCATTTTTCCATCCTTATTTTCCTCCCTTTTTAGAAAATAAAAGAGCCGGTTGAAGGTTTAACCAGCTTGTGATCCGTTTTATTTATCATTCGTGTGCCAAAATATTCTTTTTAGGTTGTGACGTCTGTTTTAAGGCTATTCTTACTATTTGCAAACCAACTACAATACCTGTTATAAGGAAGAATAACGGATAAAAAGCTCCATCTTTGTATCCGAGAAAAAAACCAAAAGCAAGAAATCCACCACAAACAATACTTATCATCAATGTCGATAATCCAAACAAATAGCTTACCTTAAGGATAGTCAATTTTTTATAGTCCTGATCCATTACTAGTACCCCTGTCATAAAACTAGCTCCAATCAAAAGAACTGTCATCAAAAGATACATATCAGCTCTCTCAAAAGCAATACTTGACTCTTGATACCAGGGCATCCAACTTCCTATCCCTTGATACCATGTAATTCCATGCCACCAACCAAACATTCCGACTATTAACAAATAAAGTAATCCTAAAAAATGAACATGATTACTACGAGCCAATTTCTTTATACGATTCATTCCAAATCCCCCTTTGCTATCCAAAATTCAAATTGCATGAAACATATATGACAAAATTTATTTTTTATTTTTGTTTAATGAATACTCTTTATATATTCTCAAGATACCAACTATTGTTAAAATAAGAATCGGGAATACAAACACAACTTCTATTGGCAACCAATCCATTTTGGGAATTGTTACAATTGGTTGTAATTCCATAACTTCTCCTCCATCTCTCATATTTCTATTTCTCCTATAAATTTCTATATAAAAAAAGCTGGTTGAATATCCAACCAGCTTGCTATCTTTTCTAAACGAAATCCTAATTTGCACTTAAAAAGTATTCATCGATTAAGCATAATGAATTGAGGAAATTTAATATCAATTTCTATTGGAGGTAATGTTTGAAAACTTGCTATGATTTTTGTGTTCGCTTCTTTCATTTGTTGTAAAAATGATAAAAAATCATTTACTTCTTCAGCAAATAAGTAAAATGTTTCATCAATTATTACAAAGTCATGTTGTTTAGCTAAATCGATTATTTCTTTGCTCCATTCCACTTTCGGACAGGCCCGATCGCACAGGTTTATAACCTTTAACTTATCTCCTTTAAACAATTCTTTAAGATCTTCATACTCACCAATAAAATCTAAAACCAGTACGTTATCCAAATTGATAGCAAGTTCTTTTAAAATTGTTGTTTTACCTGTAGCAATATCGCCAACAATCTTTAAATTTTCCTTTATGTTCAATATCTCATTTGTTTGAAACATGTTATATCCCCCTTATATCGTTCTTTATACACAAGTTGGTTAAATTTTGTCTCCTTTTGTTTTCACTATATTTTCTTGATTCAATAGCTCCTGTACAATATCTTATTATTATTCAAACGATATAGGAGTTAGTAATGTTTTTGCGACATCTAACATGTCTGGAAACATTATGGTTAGAGAAATGAACGTCATCAGTAATATGGCACGTACATACTTTCCGACTTCTTTTACGTACCCCATGAATAAAGAAAAGCGATAACAAAACAAGCCATATAACTCCTAATATGTTCACCCTACTCTTTCCCTTCTATCATTAAACTAAAACGGATGATTTTGGTTTGTCTCCCCCATCTGTCGGCGGATCTACCGGAGGTTTCGGCTTATCTCCTCCATCTGTCGGCGGATCTACCGGAGG
>NZ_JBMDKC010000016.1:0-72897 GCF_057809515.1 Bacillus sp. FG16 | reverse complement strand
GAAAAACTGCACCTCCAATTGTTAGACTGTGTCTAACAATTGGGGTGCAGTTCAGCTCAGCTTGCTCTTTTACTTATGACGACGGTTTTTCCCACCAATTGGAATTGGTTTCGCTAAATATTTAATTCGTTCCATAATACGTGCTGCCTTCATTTCTTCAGCCTCACCACGCTGTGTATACGTTAAATGATGTTCCAGTTGTTTAAAATCAAAATTAGACGTAAAGAACGTCGGTAAGTTTTCTAACATACGGAATTGCAAGATTGCACCAAGCACATCGTCACGCACAAAGCTCGACATCGCTTCTGCCCCGATATCATCTAACATTAGAACTTGTACGCGTTTAACCGCATCAATTTTTTCGCCAATCGAATTATCTTGAATCGAACTTTTAATTTCACGTAAAAATTCCGGGAAGTATACGAGCATCGAACTTATTTTCTTTCGAGCAAGCTCGTTCGCAATTGCTCCTAAAAGGTACGTTTTCCCTACACCAAATTTACCGTACAAATATAAACCTTGTGCTTTTTTTCCTGGTTCATATGTACTTAAAAATTCATTCGCTGCACCAATCGCATCGATACGTGCATTTAAATCAGAAGGGTCTAAGTTTTCCATAGTTGCCTGTAAAATATCCGTTGGCATATATACACTTTGAACGAGTTTTTCATATTTCTTTCTCTCGTCATATGCTACTTTTCTAACGCAGCGATCGTATTGAATATCAATCATTTTCCCTTGAATAACAAGCTTTGGCTCATACCCTTGCAGCATATTTTTACATGCACCCAAATCCGGACAATCTACGCAACCTACACTTTGTCCAATATATTCATATAACTTCACAAGACTGCGCTCAATCATAGAAGTCGTTACTTCACCTTTATGTTCGTCTATAAATTCTTTCACACGCGGATGCGCCATTACTTCTGCCTTTAATACTTCATATCTATTTTTAAAGTTTTCATTTTCCATTAATTTTGTAAATGAATTTTGAATATGCTCCATTTTCTCACCTCAAAGAGCGTTCATTCTCTTCTATTAATCACGCTTATATTTTTTTAACACTTCTTCTAATCGTTTTCGTTCATCTTCTAGCGTACTTGCATCTTTTTCTACACTTACATCTTTCTTCGCTGTTTCTTTCTCTTGTTCTTTCGGCTCTTCTTCCTTAAGCCAATCTGGCACCATTTCTTTTCGTACCGTTTTCTTCGCCGTACGGCCTTTTTTCTTCGTCTCAGCCCACTCTTGATATTGACGATTCTCTTCTTTCGCTAACGCCATCGCGTCCGCTACTGTGCCGACCTTTTTACGTGCCCAATGCCCAGCAATCTTCTCAACATACGTTTTCGCAAGTTTCATATCTGAGCGTAGCATAACGTAATAAATAAGTACATTCACAACTCCTGGTGTCAATTTTTGATTAATCATGACATCTTCAACAATTTGCAAGTCCGCTTTCGTTGCCTCTGCACCACCAGAAATCTCTTTCAATAGTTGTTTTGGCGAGATTTCCTCTAGCTGCTTTATTAGCATCTCCTCTTGTGATGAAGGCTCTTTCTCTTTCATCGTACGTGCAGCATGAGGCTGTACTCTTTCACTTAGTACCGGTAATGCTTGACCATTTTCAAATTGATACCAATCGCGCGCTCCTTTTCTAAGCCTTTCCATATCAATTGTTTGCATCTCTGTCACCGCACCAAGAACGATATTTTGCATCGATAACACATCTACACCATACACGTAAGCAAGTGTTATAACGCAGTCTCTTACTTGATCTGTAATCGCCTTTTTAGGAACAAGAGCGGACAATCCATCTACAAATAAAGAGAAATCAAAGAAATCATTCCAAACTTTCGGAGCGTCTCCCTTCTCGTTACTTGGCATAGTTGTCGTTTTTGGAATACGAAGGTCTTCTTGCGCATGCTCAAGCTGTCCTGGATTAAACGAACCAAACACATCATTGAAAGAGCGCGTAACATTTTCATAAGAAGCAAAATCAAATTCTTCTTCTAAGAAATATTGCTTTACTTGATTATATTTTGTCCGACTCAATCGATTGTATAAAAAGATACTTAAAACAATATCATCAAAAAACTGCTTCGGAGATAAAGGTGGTTGCAATTCATATATGAACATTCGAATATCTTTTTCTTTCTTAATATATACCTTCAAAAGCCCAATTGCCTCTAACTTTACTCGTTCCTCATATATTTCAGGAAGTTGCATTTGCATAGTCACCATAAGGGAATGATGTGTATTCTCTTTTCCAAATACACGACCTTGCTCTAGCTCCCCCCATAGTGTCATGTATAAGCTAAAAGCTCTACTACCTATTAACGGCTGATACAACATCGTTAATACTTTTCGGTCGTAATTATGCAGTAGCCCTTTCGCACTTACTTTATAACGATCAATCGGCAATAGCTCCATCCATGATTGTTTTTCCATTCTTGCTTTTCCTTTCTCTCATCCAATCTATCCTCTACTTCATTCGCTCTATCTTCATTATATAAATTCTTAGTGAAAAAGAGCTATTAGCTTACGCTTCTAGCTCTTTTATCCTATTACTTACGGTATGTAAAGAGAATAAAATACAACTTCTACTCTCTTTCTTTTTGCAGTATATCTTTTAATTCTTCAATAAATACATTTAAATCTTTAAATTGACGATATACAGAAGCAAAGCGTACGTAAGCAACATCATCAATATCGCGAAGTTCTTCCATAACAATTTCACCAATCATATCACTTTTCACTTCTGATATACCTAAATTACGCAGTTCACGTTCCACGCTTTGTGTTACTTCTTCTAATTGTCTTAAAGATACTGGTCTTTTTTCACACGCTTTAATTAAACCGCGTAAAATCTTTTCTTTATTAAACTCTTCTCTTGTGCCTTCTTTTTTAACAACGATAAGAGGTGACTCTTCTACCCTTTCAAAGGTCGTAAAGCGACTTAAACAACTTTCACACTCTCTTCTTCTTCGAATAGAGCGCCCCTCGTCTACCGGACGCGAATCTAACACTCTTGTACCATTATGAGAACAGGATGGACAACGCAATTCATTCACTCCTTTACACTATACTCTTTATTTTTCTCTACTCAATTCACCTAAAATATATATACAATATTATATAACTCATTCTAACTCTCTTACCACTTTAAGTTTCAGCGCATCACTTTATCATCTCATACTTAAAAATAAGATGGTATATAGGGCACTACCTCATTTGCAAGAGTCCAATTTATTCAACTAACAAGTACGTTATATTTTCCCTTTTTTATAAACTAAAAAAGAGGTGCATTATACACCTCTTTACATTTTAAATCAATTATGTTCTTTTTTAAAGAGCTTTTGTTTCTCTCTGCTTAATTTCGAAGCTACCAGTGCCTCGAGGAAGCTCGATGCTCTCACGCGTTTTCGCGTTTAAACCTTCTGCAATATATTCTGCAGCAACATTTGGATCAATACGATCCCCACAAGTATAAACATCAATACTTGCGTAACCGTGCTCCGGAAAGCTATGAATTGTTAAATGTGATTCTGAGATAATTACTACTCCACTTACACCTTGTGGTGCAAATTTATGGAAAGCAACCTCACGCACTTCAGCACCAGCTCTTAGTGCTGCATCCACAAATAATTGTTCAATATACGGCATGTCATTAAGCTTGTCGAAATCGCAATCCCAAAGTTCAGCGATCACGTGACGACCCATCGTATCCATAGTATCCATTCTACAGTTCCCCCTTGTAAATTTATTCTAACTGTTCGAATTGAAAACTAATTTGCAATTTGGCTTGCTCCACTACCACGGGGGAAAGTTAGTCCAGAGAGGTCCTAACCCTTTAAGTAGTGACTACGTACCTCAGCTCTTAAGTTTACGAGTGTTAGTATACTTTGTTTATTTTCATTTTGCAACAACAGTTTTTTCGATTTTCTGTCATATTTTCCTCTTTACTTTTCCCTAAAAAAAATAAACGATTCACAAATGCAGTAATCACAACGTTTCGTGGTATGTCCACTTTTTAAAATATACTTATATAATTTTTTTCCTTTTCAGAAAAAAATAAAAAAAGAGGGCAAATATTGCCTTGCCCTCTCCCTCATTCACTTAAATGTGTTGCACATTTTCTTGTTTCGCTAACTCTTCAACAACTAACGTTACAAGATCTACAACACGACGAGAGTAGCCCCACTCGTTATCATACCAAGCAAGTACTTTCACTTTACGATCACCCATTACCATTGTAGATAAACCATCAATAATAGCTGAGTGTGTATTTGTATTAAAGTCGATAGATACTAAAGGCTCTTCGCTGAATTCTACAATACCTTTTAACGCACCGTTTGCAACAGTTTTGAATGCATCGTTAATAGCTTCAACTGTTACATCACGTTTTACGTCTACTACTAAGTCAACAAGAGACACGTTTGGCGTTGGTACACGAAGTGCCATACCATGAAGTTTTCCGTTTAAATGCGGAAGAACTTTTGCTAGCGCTTTCGCAGCACCTGTCGTTGTCGGAATAATTGATTGTCCGCAAGCACGTGCTCTTCTTAAATCTTTATGTGGGTTATCAATATTTTTTTGGTCATTTGTATAAGCGTGAACTGTCGTCATTAAACCGTTTTCAATTCCGAACTGCTCATCTAACACCTTAACAACAGGCGCTAAACAGTTTGTTGTACAAGATGCATTTGAAATAACAGTATGTTTTGTAATATCTAATTGGTCTTCGTTCACACCAACTACAATTGTTACATCTTCATTTTTACCAGGCGCTGTTAAAATAACTTTTTTCGCTCCAGCTTCAACGTGAAGAATTGCTTTTTCTTTCGAATTAAATTTACCAGTTGCTTCAATTACAACTTCAACACCTAAATCTGTCCAAGGCAATTCCTTTGGATCGCGGTTGTTTAAAAGGCGAATCATTTTTCCATCAACTAATAAGTGATCTTCAAATGCTTCTACTGTTCCGTCAAACTTGCCATGAACTGTATCATATTTAATTAAGTGTGCTAACGTTTCAGATGGATAGCTTGCATTGATTGCTACAATTTCGAATGCGCTTTCTTTTATTGCTTGACGAAATACCATTCTCCCAATACGTCCAAATCCATTAATTGCCACACGAGTCATAATATGTTATCCCCCTTGAATGCGTTATACTATTTATCTCCAATCCCAATAATAGTATAACACAAAAAGGGGATATGTCACTAAGCATTTTCATTAATTTCACAATTTTTTAGTCAATAATGTTCCACTTCTTTAAAATTACCTGCAATTGTGTTTTCGTTCCCATAATTGTGCCATCATTATTTATCACTTCATCTGCATTTTTCACTTTTTCTGCTAACGGCATTTGAGATTGAATACGAGCTGTCGCTTCTTCTTCCGAAAAACCATTTCGTTTCATCAAACGTTCTAATTGTGTATCAGGCGTAACTGCTACAACTAAAATGCGGTCAACGAGACTTGTTAATTTGCTTTCAAATAAGAGAGGAATATCTAACACAATCGCTTGCATACCTTCTTTTATGTACATTTCCTTTTGTCTATTCATTTCCTCACGCACTGCAGGATGCACAATTTTATTTAACTGCAATCGTTTTTCTTCATTATAGAAAACGATGCTTCCCAATTTTGGACGATCCAGTTCCCCATCTTGTTGTATCACTTCCGCTCCAAACACTTCTACTATTTTGTTATATGCTGGTTTTCCTTGCTCTACAACTTCTCTTGCAATAATATCTGCATCAATAACTGGTATGCTCAGTTCACGAAACATTTCTGATACCGTACTTTTTCCGCTTGCAATGCCTCCCGTTAATCCAATTACTACTGTCATAATAATCCTCCTCATAATAAAAGGCGCGAAACTAATGTTCCACGCCCATACTTACATTTTCCAAATTCCAATAATGATGAGTAATACTCCAGGCAGGAATGTGAATTTTTGTAACCACTTCATATTTGATAAAACCGTTCCAAGTTTCATTCCAATAAATAAAAACAAAGAACTCATAACTGCAACTAATATCGCCATCATAGCGGGTGCATACCCTAATAAAGATGCACCAATTCCGGCACCAAATGAATCTACAGAAAGAGCTATACCAAGAAGTAATGCTTCTCCTGCAGAAATGGTGCCTGATTTATCAAAATCTGCAACAGTCGGTTTCCGTAAAATTTGAATCACTAGCCCTAGCGAGGCAATCTCTAATTTCCAGACCTTCTCCTCTTGCTTCGATTCTTCTTTTTTCTCACTTCGAAAAAATTGATATAATACCCAAATCCCTATTCCAATAAGAACAAGCCCACCGATACGCGTTGCGATAACAGGTGAAAATACTTTCGCGATCATATGTCCAATTCCCATTGAAACAAGCATAACAGCCGCTGAACACATTCCGATAATTATAATTGATCTTAGTGGAATTCTTACGCTTCTTAAACCATATGTTAGCCCTACACTACAGCTATCTAAGCTTAATGTAAAAGCTAATAAAATAAGAGATAAATAAAGGTACATCGGTAAGCTCCTCCCTTATACATAGCTCTGCTGTATGTATATGACAAATGCCTATCCGATGTTATCTCTTTTCTATATTCTTGGCTGACAAATTGGGCAGTAATGCGTTCCTCTTCCGCCAACAACTGTTTTTTCTAATATCGTACCGCAAGTTACACACGGTTCTCCTTTTTTTCCGTATACATTTAGGAGTTCTTGGAACGAACCAATTTGCCCTTGTGAGTTGATATACGTCCGAATTGTACTTCCGCCACGTTTTACTGCTTCGCCTAGCGTTGTAACGGTAGCCTCATAAATCCGCTCAATTTCTTCTACTGTTAAAGACGAAGCTTCTCGTTCCGGATGAATTCGAGAACGGAATAAGACTTCATCAACATATATATTTCCAAGCCCTACTAAAAGACGCTGGTCCAATAGCACAACTTTTATTTTACGATTTGTCTTTTTCAATCTTTCTTGTAAATACTGCGGTGTCAATTCAGCATCAAACGGCTCCGGACCTAAGTCAGCAAGAGGCATTTGGTTCATCTCTTCACCTTTCTTAAAGAGATGCATCGTACCAAACTTTCTCACATCTTTATAATGTAATTCAGTTCCATCTGTAAATAAGAAACGGACGTGCGTATGTTTATCAATCGGCTCATCCTCTTGATGTAGTAAAAACTTACCTTCCATACGCAAATGTGAAACAATAACATAATTTGTTACATATAGAAGCAAAAACTTTCCTCTTCGCTTTATATTTTCAATCTTCTCGCCTTTTAGCATTTCTTTAAAGATTTCTGCATCATCTGGTCGTTTCACTATTTTTGGATAAGTAACAATGACATCTTCAATCGTTTTTCCTGTTACAAGATTTTCAAGTGTCCGTCTGACGTTTTCAACCTCTGGTAATTCAGGCATTTCATCACTTCCTTATTTTGCGTCGTACCAAGTTGGACCGTAAGAATAATCAACTTTCAGCGGAACTGCGAGTTCAATTGCATGCTCCATTACTTCAGGTACAAGCTTCTCTAATTTTTCAATTTCTTCTTTTGGTGCTTCAAATATTAATTCATCGTGTACTTGCAGAAGAAGACGCGCTTGTAATCCTTCTTCTTCTAAACGATCTGCCATAATAATCATCGCTTTTTTAATAATATCTGCTGCAGTACCTTGAATTGGTGTATTCATCGCTGTACGCTCAGCGAAGCTACGTAAATTGAAATTACGACTCGTAATTTCTGGAATATAACGACGACGATTTAATAATGTAGCCACATATCCTTTTTGTTTCGCATCTTTTACGATGTCCTCCATGTATTCTTGTACACCAGGGAAACTTTCTAAATACTTTTCAATAAATTCCGCTGCTGCTTTTCTTGTAATTCCTAAGTTTTGTGAAAGACCATAATCACTAATACCATACACAATTCCGAAGTTAACAGCTTTCGCTTGTCGCCTCATATTTGAAGTTACTTCATCTTTTTCAACGCCAAATACATCCATAGCTGTTTTCGTATGAATATCCATGTCATGCTGGAATGCATCAACTAACCCTTTATCATTTGCAATATGAGCTAATACACGCAGTTCGATTTGTGAATAGTCAGCCGCATACATAATCCAACCTTCTTCTGATGGAACAAATGCCTGACGAATCTTTCTTCCTTCTTCTAATCGAATCGGGATATTTTGCAAGTTCGGATCCGTTGAACTTAATCGACCTGTTTGCGTTAATACTTGATTAAAGCGAGTATGAATTTTAGATGAATCTTCATGTACAACTTTCAGTAAACCTTCAATATAAGTTGAATTTAGTTTCCCTAATTGACGATAATGTAAAATGTTTGGAATAATCTCATGGCGATCCATAAGCTTTTCTAATACATCGGCTGACGTAGAATAACCTGTTTTCGTCTTTTTAATAACCGGTAAGTTTAAGTTCTCAAACAGAATTACACCAAGCTGCTTCGGTGAATTAATATTAAATTCTGTTCCCGCAAGCTTATAAATTTCCTGTTCCATTTCCTTTAATCTACCTGCAAGTTCTTCTCCCATATTACGAAGACGCTCCGTATCAACTTTTACACCTTTTACTTCCATATCAGCTAATACACGCGCAAGTGGCAATTCTAACTCTGTAAACAGTTCATATTGCTCATTCTTCTCTAACTCTTCAACGAATGTTTGCTTTACATCATATAATACATGCACTTTACGAGCTACATGCTCCGCTACTACATCTAACTCTGGAACAGCTCGTTTTGCACCTTTTCCGTAAACTTCTTCATCAGATTTCACAGCATGTGTTTCTTTCATTTTCGCTACAGTACGGAAATCTTTATCCGTATCGGCTGGATCAAGTAAATAAGCAGCGATTAATAAATCAAAATCAATCCCTTGAATATCTATCCCATTCCATTTAAGTGCAACGATCGCTCGCTTCGCATCAAATGTATGCTTTCTCATTTCTCCATTTGCAAGCCATGCTTTAAAAGCATCCGATGCAAGAGCAATATCCTTCTGAATAAAGTAGCAACCATTTTCATTTTGAATACCAAAGCCTTGAATGTCCGCCTTATGATAATTATCTTCTTGCACTTCAACAATAAGTGCACTATCTTGCTGAAGCATTTCTTCTGTAACTTCTTCCACAATATCAAATGTAATATCATCTAATTCAGCTGGAGCTGTTTCTTCTGGCGTAACGCCTAATTTATTTAAAAGAGATGTAAATCCTAAACTCTCGAACATTGGAATCACATCACTTGCTTCATATCCTTTATACGCCATATCATCCACATGAACTGTAATCGGTGCATCTGTAATAATAGTCGCAAGATCTTTACTCATAAGAGCTTGTTCTTTATTTTCTTCCAGTTTTTCTTTTAATTTCTTCCCGCTTACTTGATCTAGATTTTCATACACTTCTTCAACCGTTCCAAACTGTGTTAACAATTTAATCGCCGTTTTTTCACCAACTCCTGGTACACCCGGAATATTATCTGATTGGTCTCCCATTAAACCTTTCATATCGATAATTTGCTTTGGTGATAAGCTATATTTTTCAAATAAAGCTTCTTTCGTATATTCATCTACTTCCGTAATCCCTTTTCGCGGAATACATACAAGCGTGTTATCAGAAACAAGTTGAAGTAAATCTTTATCTCCTGAAATAACTTTTACACTTGCTCCTTGTTCACTCGCTTCTTTTGCTAGCGTTCCCATAATATCATCCGCTTCATAATTTTCTAATTCATAACGCGGTACGTTGAATGCATCCAGCATCTCACGAATAAACGGGAACTGCTCTGATAATTCAGGTGGAGTCTTTTGACGTCCTCCTTTATACTCACTATACGTTTTATGACGGAATGTCGTTTTACCCGCATCAAATGCTACTAACATATGCGTCGGTTTTTCTTCCTCTAATATTCTCATTAACATCATTGTAAAACCGTAAATTGCGTTCGTATGTATACCTTTGTCGTTATTTAAAAGCGGTAGTGCAAAGAAAGCACGATACGCGATATTATTACCATCTACCAATACGACCTTTTTTTCCAAACCAGAAACCTCCCCATACAAATTTGAAATGATTTTTCTCATAGAAAAAAACCGTTCCTTTCCTCTCTCTATATTAACATGACTAATAGAGAGAAGAAAAATAACGGTTATTTTCTTTCATATATAAAACAGACTTATATTGGCATAAAGGGAAGTGACGAGAACAGCTTAACTATTCTCGTCCAAAATTACTCCTTGGATGAAGGGGTTTTCATGTATTATATTAACAGAGCTTTATTAATATTTAATTAAGCCATTGTTAATATATTGTAAACATCCTTCATCCTATTTTTCAGTAGCTGATTTTGGTAAAACAACTGTAAATGTTGTCCCTTCCCCAACTTCACTATCCACTGTAATTGTACCGTGATGCGCCTCTACTAAATGCTTTACAATTGATAATCCAAGGCCTGTACCACCAGTATTTCTACTTCTCGCTTTATCCACTCGGTAAAAGCGTTCAAAAATACGCGGAATTTCCTCTTTACTAATACCAATTCCAGTATCCGATACTTTTATATAAGCATTATATTTATCTTCCGCTAACTCTACTGAAACAACACCTCCAGCCGGTGTATATACAATCGCATTATTAATTAAATTAATAAAGATTTGTTTCAAACGACTTGGATCTCCAATAACAGAGGCACGTTTTAATACATTCACTTGTAAAGAGATTTCTTTTTCTCCTGCCTTATTATCAAGCACCATATGAATATCTTCAAGTAGCCCCTTCATGTCAACGGTTCCCATATTTAATTTAAATCCTTGTTGTTCGATCTTCGACAAATCTAATAAATCTTCAATTAACCCTTGCATACGCTCACTTTCTTTTAAAATAATGTGCAAGAAATGTTCGCAGAATTTTTTATTATCCATCGCTCCGTCTAAGAGTGTTTCTGAAAAACCTTTAATAGAAGTAATCGGTGTCTTTAATTCATGAGAAACATTCGCTAAAAAGTCTTTTCTCATTTGTTCTAATTTCTTTAACTCTGTTATGTCATGGAATACGAGAACAATCCCTTTCCATTCATGGTTTGTCCCTATAATCGGCGCTCCATATACTTCGAAATGCTTCCGCTCAATTCCAAGTGGCAATAACATTTGTTTACGCACTTTCACTTCTGTCATAAAGATTTCTTCTACAAGCTCAATAATTTCTGTATGATGAAACGATTCATAATATAAGCGATCTAAATATTCTTCATCTGTTACGTGGAAAGTTTCCTTATAAGAGCGGTTTACAAGGTTTATATATCCGCGGCTATCAATTAAAATCATTCCGCTTCCCATATTTTCAATTAACGTATGCAGACGATCTTGCTGCATTTCTTGTTCAAGTGTCATCTCTTGTAAGTTACGAGCTAAAATATTAATCGCTTTACTCAGCATTCCTGTTTCATCCGAATGACTTTCGTATGCACGCGCTTTATAATTCCCCTTTGCCAATTCAATCGCAACTTTCGTAACCGATTCAATTGGCCTAATATATTGCCCTGTAATTTTCATACCTAAAAATACAACTACAAGACAAGCAATGACAAATCCGATAATTAATAATCCCCACGTTTTTTGATGTACGTCTTTTAAAGGATCGATTGTACTTTTCACCAAAACGTATCCTTGTTTTCCTTCTACATCTTGAACGAACACCGCATGATAAAATTCATTCTTTCGATCTGTCTCTTTCGTAATCACTTTACTTCGTTGTTTTGCCAATTCCGAAGTAAGTTCTTTAATCGTCTCTGGACTAAATGCCAATTCTTGTCCTTTTCTATATTGAACTTTCTTTTTTTCATCCACAAATACGATAGAAGCTGGTATTTTTTCTTCTAACTTTTCAAATACGTATGGATTTTTTAAGACATTATCAAAACCTTGCTCTTCTGCTAACGCCGCAACATACTCCGTCTCTTTTACCATTCTCTCTTTAGCATGATCTATATAGTAGTTTTCAAACACAGTTTCTAGCAATAAACCTAGTCCAACTAAAATAAATACAATAAGAGAAACAAATGTAAAAAGAAGCCTGGAACGAAATTTATTCATTCCCTTTTGGCTCCTCTAATTTATATCCTAAACCACGTATCGTTTTAATGTACGTCGGTTTTTTCGTATTTTGTTCAATTTTATCGCGCAAATGGCTAATATGAACATCAACAATTCGTGTATCACCAGCAAAATCGTAATTCCATACAGCACTTAATAATTGATCACGCGTCAACACGCGACTTTTATTTTTCGCAAGATACACAAGTAGTTCAAATTCTTTTGGTGTTAATTCAAGCTTTCTTCCTTGGAAATAAGCCTCATAAAACTCCGGTAAAATTTTAAGTTCTGCAATTGTGATGCTATCTTCATCTGGCGCTTCTGCAACTTGTTCTTCTTGTTGTAATTTCGTGCGGCGCAAAATCGCCTTCACACGAGCAACAACTTCCCTTGGACTAAATGGCTTCGTCATATAATCATCTGCCCCAAGTTCAAGGCCTAGCACCTTATCAAACTCATCATCTTTTGCCGTTAACATTAAAATCGGCGTCATAACGCGCTGCAATCGTAATTCTTTACACACTTCCATACCATCCATTTTCGGAAGCATTAAATCTAATATAATTAAATCTGGGCGTTCTGTTGTCGCTTTTTGAAGCGCCATTTCTCCATCCATCGCTGTTATAACTTCAAACCCAGCTTGTTGTAAATTAAATTCGATTAAAGTTAAGATAAATTCCTCATCATCAACTACTAAAATACGATTGTTCATTCTTTTCCTCCAAGTTATAGACTTGAAACCTTCTTCATCCTAGTATTTTCCCCGTTATTCTCATCATACTAGAAAACAGGGTCCCTCTCAATATAATTGTCTATTCATGGAGATCGTTTGTTTAGAATTGAGAAAATAGACGTAATTACACTTTACCTGCAACTACACAGGATTTTTCCAAACTTTATAGATTACTCTCTCTTCTTTAAAGCTCACTTCCGTATGAACTATAAAATCTTGATTTTGCGCTAGGAAAAACGCAAGCGCATACGCTATTTTATAATCTGGTGTTTCATATCCATCAAATACTCTTCCACACATTTCATTTGCAACGCCGTCTGCTCACACTTCAGCTTCTCGTATCGTTTCAAAGATAACTTCTTCTTTTTTCCACCTCATCTTAAAGAATCAATCCTTCCATTGACTTAAATTATTAAATTATAATATAGTAAATATTGTTAATTTGATAATCCGAATATAAAAAAGGAGGTTCTATTATGCGACTATTACTACCTATTTTAACTTTAGTAGTAACATGTTTCCTTACTTTTAACGTACCGAGCTGGGATACGATTAAAACGGGGTGCTCAGAATTTGCTGAAGGGTTCAAAGAAGGATTCTTCAACTAAAAATAGCGCTAGCATCCTTATTCACGGTATGCTAGCGCTATTCATATTTTCATCTTTTAAAAATTATCTAATGCTTTTTCCATAATGGAAACAGATTTATAAGGTGGCGTTACTGTTAATGAACCCTTTACAACAGTTTCTCCTTTTTCATCATGAGCAGATACAAGCATATCAATTGTATGTTCCTCCTCAGAAACAGCCACAACTTCAAAGTGGATTTGTAACGTTTCATAATGGTGAACATGCTTCACGAACGTAAGGTCCTTCCTAGTAATATGACTTCCTGGACCCGGTAAATATTTCGTAACTGCCGTTGTAATCATTCCCGTTAGCATAATGCTTGGTACAATCGGCTTTTCATACGGAGTTTGGGATGCGTAATCATGCTGAATATATAATGGATTGGCATCATTCGTTAATCCTAAGTACAATAACAAATCTTTATCCTCAATTTTTTCAGTGATAGATAATTTCTCTCCTACTGTAATCTCATCCATTTTACGACCAATTTGAACTTTTTTCTTTAACATGTTACAACCCCCTCCGATTTTTTCACCTTATTATCCTACTAAAAGCGATACCTTATCCGAAATTTACTATGATGAGGGCAATGTATAGTATAAATCTATAGTTTCATTATAGGATACTACAAATGATAGCGTTTTCATATTATTTCAAAAAAACAATTCGGTAAATAGTAGAAAAAGATTCGGAATCCCGAATCTTTTTCACTACTATTCAATTATTAAACAAGAACTTTCATTACGTTACGTACAGATTCTACAGAGCGATCTAACGCTTCTTTTTCATCTGCAAGAAGTTCTAATTCAATAATTTTTTCAATTCCGTTACCACCTAGAATTACTGGTACCCCTAAGTAAAGGTCACTATAACCATACTCACCTTCAAGGTACGCAATAGCTGGTAATACACGGCGTTGATCTTTTAAGATTGCTTCTGTCATTTCAACTAAAGAAGCTGCTGGTGCGTAATATGCACTACCGTTTCCTAATAAGCCTACAATCTCACCGCCACCTTTACGTGTACGTTCTACGATTGCTTCTAAACGCTCTTTCGGAATTAACGTTTCTAACGGAATACCGCCTGCATAAGAATAACGCACAAGAGGTACCATGTCGTCACCGTGTCCACCAAGAACAAATCCTGTAATGTCTTTCACAGAAAGATTTAATTCTTGTGCGATGAATGTACGGAAACGAGCTGTATCTAATACGCCCGATTGGCCGATAACACGCTCTTTCGGGAATCCTGCTTCTTTAAATACAGAATATGTCATTGCATCAACTGGATTTGTTAATACAACAATAATCGCATTTGGTGAATGTTTTGCAATGTCGCGCGTAATACTTTTCATAATTTTAGAGTTCGTTGCTACTAAGTCATCACGGCTCATACCAGGCTTACGTGCAATACCTGCTGTAATAACGACAACGTCAGAATCAGCAGTATCTGCGTAATCAGATGTTCCAATAATGTTAGCATCAAAACCTTGTACTGGGCTCGCTTCTAACATATCTAACGCTTTCCCTTTTGTTGGATTTTCCAGTTGTGGAATGTCCACTAATACAACATCTGCAAGTTCTTTTTGTGCTAATAAGAATGCCGTTGTTGCTCCTGTAAATCCTGCACCGATGACTGAAACCTTCTTGCGTTTGATTGTCATAATTTACCCCCCGCTTTAATTATGCGTTTTTGATTATCGCTACATCCATGTTTTTAATAAGCTCATTAGCAAACTCAGAACATTTCACTTCTGTTGCGCCTTCCATTAGGCGAGCAAAGTCATATGTTACTACTTTTGATGCAATTGTTTTCTCAACTGAATCTGTTACTAATTTCGCCGCTTCATTCCATCCTAAATGTTCTAGTAATAATACACCTGAAAGAAGAACAGAAGATGGGTTTACTTTATCTAAACCTGCATATTTTGGAGCTGTACCATGTGTAGCTTCAAAGATAGCATGTCCAGTCACATAGTTAATGTTTGCACCAGGTGCAATACCAATTCCACCTACTTGTGCAGCAAGTGCATCAGAGATATAGTCACCATTTAAGTTCATTGTTGCAACAACATCGAACTCACGTGGACGAGTTAAAATTTGTTGTAAGAAGATGTCTGCAATAGAATCTTTTACGATGATTTTTCCAGCCACTTCAGCGTCTGCCATCGCTTTATTTGCTGCATCTTTACCATCTTTTTCAACGATGCGATCATATTCAGCCCAAGTAAATACTTTGTCGCCGAATTCTTGTTCCGCTACTTCGTAACCCCAGTTTTTGAAAGCACCTTCTGTAAATTTCATAATGTTTCCTTTATGAACTAATGTAACAGAAGAGCGTTTTTCGTTAATTGCATATTGAATTGCAGCACGAACAAGACGCTTTGTCCCTTCTTCTGAGATTGGTTTAATACCAATACCAGATGTTTCTGGGAAGCGGATTTTATTAACACCCATTGCTTCTTTTAAGAAAGCAAGAACTTTTTCTGCTTCTGGAGATCCTTGTGCATATTCAATTCCAGCATAAATGTCTTCTGTATTTTCACGGAAAATAACCATATCAGTATCTTCCGGACGTTTTACAGGTGAAGGAACACCTTCAAAATAACGAACTGGACGTAGACATACATATAGATCTAATTCTTGACGAAGTGCCACGTTTAGAGAACGAATACCACCGCCAACTGGAGTTGTAAGTGGACCTTTAATTGCGATTAAATATTCGCGAATTAAATTTAAAGTTTCTTCTGGTAACCACTCGCCTGTTTGGTTGAATGCTTTTTCCCCTGCAAGCACTTCTTTCCAAACGATTTTCTTCTCACCATCATAAGCTTTTTCAACTGCTGCTTCTATTACGCGAGATGCAGCTGCCCAAATATCAGGACCAATTCCATCTCCTTCAATAAATGGAATAATCGGATTGTTTGGTACATTCATAACACCATTAGTTACAGTAATTTTTTCACCTGTCGTCAATGTGATAACCCCCATGTTTGAAATTTCATATGTATGAAACTGAGGGAATAACCCCTCAGTTCAAACCGTTAGTCAAATTAAAATATTCTAATCATTACATCTTCCCAAAAAAATCAGACTTTTGAAAGCGTATTTTCACTATCGAAATAGTGTTTTTTGCTTATCTTTGTGCGATTGGAACATACACTTGATGCGTTGGTCCATTATAATCAGCACGCGGACGGATTAAACGGTTATTTTCATATTGTTCTAGAATATGAGCTAACCAGCCTGACATACGGCTAATTGCAAAAATAGGTGTAAATAAGTCATGGTCAATTCCTAAACAATGGTATACAGAAGCTGAATAGAAATCAACATTTGGTGGAAGACCTTTTTCTTTTGTTACAATGTCTTCAATTTTGATAGACATATTATACCATTTGTCTTCTCCTAAAAGCACGCATAATCTCTTAGACATTTCACGTAAGTGTTTTGCACGCGGATCACCTTGCTCATACACACGGTGACCAAAGCCCATGATTTTCACTTTATTTTGAAGAGCATTATGAATATATGATTCTACATTTTCTTCTTCGCCAATTTCAGTTAACATCTTCATTACATTTTCATTCGCCCCACCGTGAAGAGGACCTTTCAATGCACCGATTGCTGCTGTAATACCAGAATATACATCTGAAAGTGTAGCTACGCAAACACGTGCAGTAAATGTAGAAGCGTTTAACTCATGATCCGCATGAAGTACAAGCGCCTTATCAAAAGCTTCAATTTCAACTTCATTTGGCTCGCGATCATTTAACATGTACAAGAAGTTTGCAGCTAATGATAAATCTTTTCTTGGCTCAACAATATCTAAACCTTTACGGATTCTCGCGTAAGCAGCAACTAAAGTTCCCACTTGAGCCTGTAATTTAACCGCTTTCAAATAATTAGACTTTTCATCCATAATTTCAGCGCTCTCATCGTATAATGATAGCATGGAAATTGCAGTTCGTAAAACAGACATCGGATGTGCAATTTTTAAATCTACTTGTTTCAAATATGTTAAAATCTCACCTGGAACTTTATAGTATTCAGATACAATTTCATTAAATTCCGCTAGTTCTTTTTCATTAGGAAGCTTGCGGTGCCATAATAAGTACACTACTTCTTCAAACGTAGCATTCTCAGCTAAATCATCAATATTATACCCAACATAAGTTAATGTATCATCAATAATAGAGCTCACAGATGATGTTGTTGCTACTACCCCTTCTAAACCTCGAATAACAGTCATGACATTCTCTCCTTTTCCTGAAAATTCTCCCAACCTTGCTCCTTATATCTATTTGCTCCCCTTATGAATTATGAACGCCCGTTCACTCTTTAGGCAAGCAAAATGCACGATCATGCAAATTTGTTGCGATGTTCCCCTCTTATTGTCCATTGTTTACATGGAAAGCATGAGCGTGAATGTCTCCCCGAATCCTCACGCTCAAAACAACAAGTTAGTGAGGAAAATAAATTCCGAAGAGTTTTATGATAAAAACAACATAAAACAATATCATTATAAAATTGTTTTATGTTGTTTTTATTTTATCTGGTGTAAAGTCTCTGCTGTTATGTAACTTTTCAAAGTTTCTAATCCTATTATAAACAATTATCTGACTTTTGTGAACAGAAAGAATTCAAAAATTTTATATTACTATAAAATTTCTCATTTAAACATCTGTATAATACTCATAACCGCATAGGCAATTCCAGCCCCAATTAAAGGCCCTACAGCAACCCCATTAAATAACGCGACCGCTATAATTGTCCCAAAAACAAGCGCAGTTGTAATATGAGGATCCGTCGTCAATAATTGTACGCCGCCTTTTGCTAACAAAGCGACTGCTACACCTGAAGCTAAAGCAATCCACGCATAATACGATTTCGCTGCTTCTCCAAGTTGTTTAAAACCTATTTCCCCCGTCGCAATCGGTACTAGCACCGCTATTGTAATGACCGTTACACCTAGGTTAATTCCTTTCGTTTGTAAATAAGGAAAGACCTTATCTCCTAAAAACGTAAACTTCAATAAAAATAACACACCAATAGCTACAGTAAGCGATTGGTTTTTAGCAATAAGTCCTATAATAAGTAGTATGAATAAAAATAAAGTTGACTGACTAATCATGTTTGCACTTCCTTTCTGAAAATAATGAACTCATTTCCAAACAAAAATACCTTTAAACCTATCGTTATACATGCTATACAGATGCCTATTTATCGATAACACCTTCAATTTTTTATGCATTTTACAATTAAAAAAAGAGACTTTCTCCAAAAAAATTTAAGCATGTATACATTTTTGAAAACAGTCGTCTCTTCTTTCTTTTCTAATAAGAAACAGGTAAAATAAAAAGAAGAGAAAATGAAGTTTTTACCATATAGTAGTAGCATCACCAACAGGCTTTCACAGCCATTCATATACCGAAAAAAGCAGGCTAAATCCATCATTCCACTATAACATAAAGTAAAACTTTAATCAGTTGGGCATCTTCCGCTGATTATTGACCTTCACCAATTGGGCTTTGGCGGGAGATTTACTGCCGATAAAGTGAGACTTTAATCAGCAGAGCACGCTAGTTATAAGTTGAACGAATTAGGATAATCCAAATCGGAATGGGAGGTATACATCTTTGAACCGAAACTTACTATATATGATATTGCGACTCATATTTGTCATTGTAGCAACGGTAGCTGGGTTTTATGTCTTACTATACATGTCAGGGCTTATCTATCCTTTTATTATCGCTTTTGCATTTGCTTATTTGATTAATCCTGTCGTCAATTTCCTTAATCAAAAACTACAATTTCCTCGTGCACTAGCAGTACTCGTTAGCTTAATTCTCGTATTTGGAGCTATCGTTGGACTTGTTACATATCTTGTAACTGAAGCAATATCTGCCACAACATACTTACTACAACTTGTTACAGTAAAGTTTCCAGATATCGTTACATTCGCTCAGCAATTTGCACTTAATCATATTATGCCTCTCTACGATGATTTAATCTCTAAATTTAATCATCTTGGAGAACCCCAGCGCTATACAATTACACAAAACATTCAAAACTTAGGAACAGAAGCAACGACACAAATGAAAGAACTTTTAACCGCCATTATAAGCGGGTTAACGAATTTCATTAGTGCACTGCCGACAACTTTAACTGTCCTTGTATTCATTTTATTAGCCACTTTCTTCATTAGTTACGATTGGCACCGTCTTGCTCAGAAAGCAAGAAAGTTACTACCAAATCGTGTACATGGATACGGAAAAACTATTTTTGTCGACTTAAAAAAAGCTTTGTTTGGTTTTGTGAAAGCACAACTTACACTCGTATCTATGACAACCGTCATTGTACTGATCGGACTTTTAATATTACGCGTACCATACGCCATTACTATTGCGATTATTACAGGAGTTGTAGATTTACTACCCTATTTAGGCACAGGCGCAGTCTTCGTTCCATGGGTTATATACGTATTTTTCACTGGCGATACCGCATTCGCCATTGGTCTTCTCATTTTATACATCGTCGTGATTGTCCAAAGACAAATTATGGAGCCGAAAGTACTTTCATCTAACATCGGTCTCGATCCATTAGCAACACTCGTCGCGCTATTTGTCGGCTTTAAGCTTTTTGGCTTTTTAGGATTAATCATCGGTCCAGTCACCTTAGTACTACTTAATACATTACACAAAGCTAATGTCTTCCATGACTTGTGGAAATATATTAAAGGTTCACCTTCAAAATAACAGTTTCTAATCCATACAAAAAACCAAGTTGTAATCAGTGGGAATTTTCCACTGATTATTCCTTTCACTTATTTTTCACACTACTCACACGCAACAAGAGCATTACCCAGAAAAAGGATAATTCTCTTGTTTTTTTGCATAAAAAACACATTTCCTAACTGAAAATACATTTTTATTCTATTTTATCTATAATTATTACTTACATTTATTACTTTTTATGTAAATGAATAAATATACAAAACTGCATAAAATAAGACTCCAACTAACAATTCCCACCTTTTACATGAATTCTTTACACCAATCGCTCCTTTATATACGAAAGCAAAACTTTAATTTAGCTGCATTTCGCACCATCTTATTCATCCAAATTAATAGCATTAAAAAATCACATGTTTAATCGAAGCACAACAAGAGTTCAAACGAAAATTATATAGCAAATATAATAAGCAGACGTTTTGTTCATCCCCCCACATCAAACACTTACGAGCATCCCAGCTTTGAGATAGAAATTCCACACCCTACAAATAACGCGGTAAAGCAAAGCGGCCCTCTCCTCTTACAAGACAAAAAAATAGCACTTAGATCGTTATAATCTAAGTGCTACTTCTGAATGATAATAGTAGAGTTCTTTCTAAACTTCCATTCCATCCACTTCATAACAAGCGGCTTCAATAAAGCTCTCGTAACAGGGATCACGCAGATAAACCCTAGCACATCTGTCACATAACCAGGAAGCACTAAGAGAATACCTCCTACAAATACAAAAATGCCATCTAGCACTGCCTCACCTGGCATTTCCCCTCTATTCAACTTAGATTGAATCTCTCCAAGCACTTTAAATCCTTGTCTTTTCGCCAAATACACACCTACAACACCTGTAAATACAATCATAGCGAACGTAGACCATAAACCTATTACATGACTTGATCCGATTAAGACCGTAATCTCAATCGCCGGTATTAAAATAAACAAGAATAGTAACCACTTCATAGTTCTACACCTCTCTCACAACTCACTTTTAACGCCCTCACAACGCCTATATACATCATATGAAATATAATACCCTTTCATATTAAAACCCATAACAAACAGCTTTTAAAAGCAATTCTAGGCGTTTTAAGCTAATTCTATCTCGTTTTTGTGTAAAAAAAAGAGAAGGACTCCGATCCTTCTCTCCGTATTACTTATAGCACTTCCGCATGTCCATTATAAACAATTCCGCGTGCTGCATCAACTGTTACTTCTTGGCCATTTTTTAAAGTTGCTGTTACGCCGTTTACACCAACGATAACAGGAATACCGATTGATACGCCTACAACAGCAGCATGGCTTGTTAAGCCACCTTCTTCTACAACTAAAGCAGCAGCTTTTTCGATTGCAGGAATCATATCTTTATCAGTACTTGTTGTAACAAGGATATCACCTTCGTTTACGTTCGCTACAGCTTCAGCAGCTGTTTTTGCTACAACTACTTTACCTTTCGCAGCTTTACGACCGATTCCTTGTCCTTTAGCAACTTCTTCACCAACAACGTGGATTTTCATTAAGTTTGTTGTACCAGTTTCAGCAACTGGAACACCAGCAGTAATTACTACAGTATCTCCAAGGCCGATTAGACCTGCATCCATACCTGTTTGAATTGCTGTATCTAACATTTCGTCAGTTGAAGCTGCGCGCTTCTCAGCCATAAATGCTTGTACACCCCAAACAAGTGCAAGACGACGCCCTACTTGCTCGTCAGATGTTACAGCTACGATTGGAGATTTTGGACGGTATTTAGAGATCATTTTCGCAGTATGTCCACTTTCTGTTGGAGCTACGATTGCAGCTACATCAAGAGCAAGTGCTGTATGCGCAACAGATTGGCTAATTGCATCTGTAATTGTTGGAGTGAACTCTTTAATACGTTTTTTGAACATATCTTCGTATTGTAATGATTTTTCAACACGTACTGCAATGTTAGCCATCATTGTTACTGCTTCTACTGGGTATTGACCAGCAGCTGTTTCACCTGAAAGCATGATTGCATCTGTACCATCGAAGATTGCGTTAGCTACGTCACTTGCTTCCGCACGAGTTGGACGTGGGTTACGTTGCATAGAATCTAACATTTGTGTCGCAGTAATAACTGGTTTACCTAACACGTTACATTTTTTGATTAGACGTTTTTGTACTAATGGTACTTCTTCTGGTGGAATTTCTACACCCATATCACCACGAGCTACCATTAAACCGTCAGAAACTTCTAAGATTGAATCGATATTGTCGATACCTTCTTGGTTTTCGATTTTCGGTACGATTTGGATGTATTGAGCGCCATGCTCTTCTAATAATTCACGGATTTCTAATACGTCAGACGCTTTACGTACGAATGAAGCTGCGATGAAATCAACTTTTTGCTCGATACCGAAGATGATATCTTTTACGTCTTTTTCAGTGATACCAGGAAGCTTAATGCTTACGTTTGGTACGTTAACACCTTTTTTATTTTTTACAGTTCCACTGTTAAGAACTTTTGTACGGATATTTCCGTCAGCTTTTTCGATTACTTCTAGTTCGATAAGACCGTCATCGATTAGAATGCGAGAACCTGGGTCCACATCATCATAAAGACCAGCATAAGATACAGAGAACTTCTCTGCAGTACCTAATACTTGCTCAGTAGAAAGAACTACTTCTGCACCTGTTACAAGCTCAGCTTGTCCGTCTACGAAGTCGTGAGTACGGATTTCTGGACCTTTTGTATCAAGTAAGATACCAACTGTTTTACCAGTTTTCTTTGAAGCTTCACGAATGTTTTTAATACGAGCGCCGTGCTCTTCATGGCTACCATGAGAGAAGTTTAAACGAGCAACGTTCATACCCGCTTCCATTAATTGTTCTAATTTCTCAATACTTTCACTAGCAGGACCTATAGTACATACAATTTTAGTTTTACGCATATTGCACCTCCGAAAATTATGAAACCGTTCCCAAATATCCGACATTACGCCGATTAGATGGATAATTCTTTAGATAATTGATACATATCTTTATCGATTGTATGCTTTTGAGCTAACGCCTCGATAATGTCATGATCAACAAGTTTATTATCTTGAATACCTACACAACGTCCACCTTTACCAGCAATTAACAACTCAACTGCTCTTGCACCAAGACGACTTGCTAATACACGGTCTTGTGCACTTGGTGATCCACCACGTTGTACGTGACCTAATACAGTTACACGAGTATCAAAGTTTGTTGCTTCTTCAATGTGCTTACCGATGTCAATTGCACTTCCAACACCTTCAGCTACAATGATAATACTGTGTTTTTTACCACGTTCGCTACCACGTTTTAGACGAGCGATTACATCATCCATGTCATACTCTTCTTCTGGAATTAAAATCGTTTCTGCACCATCAGCTAAACCAGCCCATAATGCGATATCTCCAGCATGACGTCCCATTACTTCAATAACATATGTACGTTCATGAGATGTAGCTGTGTCACGGATTTTATCAATTGCATCAATAACAGTATTTAGAGCTGTATCGAAACCAATTGTGAAGTCTGTTCCAGGAATATCATTGTCGATTGTACCTGGTACACCAACACATGGGAATCCTTGTTCAGTTAATTTTTTAGCACCTTGGTAAGAGCCATCTCCACCAATAACAACAAGTCCTTCGATACCATGTTTCTTTAATTGCTCGATACCTTTTAGTCGTACTTCTGGGTCTTTAAACTCAGGACATCTTGCTGTATATAATTTCGTACCACCGCGGTGGATAATATCGCCAACAGAACCAAGTTCTAATTTTTCAATGTGACCAGAAATTAATCCAGCGTATCCATGGTAAATACCATATACTTCAATATCATGGAAAATCGCTTTACGAACAACTGCACGAATGGCAGCATTCATACCAGGTGAATCTCCACCACTTGTTAATACACCAATACGTTTCATTTGTACTCACCTCATAAAGATTATTTGCCTTATAATAAAATAACACGAAAAAATATAAAAACACAATGGAGAAGATGTGTCTTTTCATAATAAAAACGTGCATTCGCGAAGAGGAACGCACGCTTTTCTTATTTTATCCCAATGGAAGCGTTTGAAAACGAAACTTGCCCAATTTTCATATATTTTTCATAACGTTTTTCGATTAATTCATCTTTCGAAATTCCGTTTAATTGTTCAAAAGTTTTTCTAATCATTAAGTCTATATTTTCTGACTGTTTCAAAAGATTACGGTGAGCTCCACCTTTTGCCTCTGGAATAATTTCATCAATTACACCTAATTCTTTCAAATCTGCTGCTGTAATTTTCATTGCTTCTGCAGCTTCCTTCGCTTTTCCTGCATCTTTCCAAAGAATTGCCGCTGCACCCTCTGGTGTAATAACAGAATAAGTGGAATTTTCTAGCATATGAATGTAATCTCCTACTCCAAGACCTAGCGCACCACCACTACCGCCTTCACCGATAACGATACAAATAACTGGTACCGTTAAACCTGCCATCTCAAATAGGTTGCGGGCAATAGCTTCACTTTGTCCACGTTCTTCAGCTGCTTTACCAGGATAAGCTCCCTTCGTATCGATGAAACAAATAATAGGACGATTAAACTTTTCCGCTTGTTTCATGAGACGCAGTGCTTTTCGATATCCTTCCGGATGAGGCATTCCAAAGTTACGGCGAATATTTTCTTTCGTATCTTTTCCGCGCTGATGCCCAATTACAGTTACAGGCATCCCTTTATATTTCGCAATGCCGCCGACAATCGCTGCATCATCGCCAAATAGACGATCTCCATGACATTCGAAAAAATCAGTAAATAAGTGCTCAATATAATCGAGCGTTGTCGGTCGTTCTGCATGACGAGCAATTTGAACACGGTCCCATACTTTTAGATTGCCGTATATATCTTCCTCTAAATTTTCTAGCTTTTCTTCCAAAATACGAATCTCCTCACTGAAGTCCATCTGGCTGTTTTTCGTATAGTCTTTCAGTTCACGAATCTTATTTCTTAGCTCAACAACTGGTTTTTCAAATTCTAGCTCTGCCATACAGCCATTTCCCCTCCTTGATGAACTTCTAAAATCTTGCGAAGCGATTCTCTCATATCATCACGATGCACCACCGCATCTAATTGACCATGATCTAGTAAGAATTCTGCCGTTTGGAAATCTTCCGGTAGTTTCTCACGCACCGTTTGTTCAATTACACGTCTACCAGCAAATCCGATAAGTGCACCTGGTTCTGCAAGATTATAATCACCAAGTGAAGCGAAACTCGCTGAAACCCCGCCCGTCGTTGGGTGAGTCATAACAGAAATAAATAATCCTCCTGCATTACTATGCTTTTTCAAAGCTACGCTTGTTTTTGCCATTTGCATTAAACTTAATATACCTTCTTGCATACGGGCACCACCCGAAGCAGTAAAGATAATAAATGGAACTTGTAAGTCGTACGCCTTTTCAACCGCACGGGCGATTTTTTCTCCTACTACAGAGCCCATGCTCCCCATTCGAAAACGAGAATCCATTACTGCAACAACAACAAGCATGTCATCAATTGTTCCTTCACCAGTTACAACCGCTTCGTTCAATTCAGTCTTCTTACGATCGCTCTCTAGTTTCTCTTCATAACCCGGAAACTCGAGTGGATTTAATGAAACCATTTCTTTGTCATACTCACGGAATGACCCTTCGTCCAATATACTATCAAGACGTTCCCATGCATTCATAGGATGATGATATCCACAATTCACACATACTTTTAAATTTTTTAGAAGTTCTTTCGTATACATGATTTTTTTACATTCCGGACATTTTGTCATAACGCCATCTGGCACATCTTTTCGTACTTGTTCTGAAGGTATTGCAGCGTACTTTTTCTTTTTCACGAATAAATCTCTTAGCACAATTTGACCCCCTTCGTTGAGAGCTAAGGTTAGCGTAAGAAGAAAATGGGGCTAACACCAAAGTTTGATGTTAGCCTTATCTTCTCAATCTGTCTAATAACCTCACTCTTTACGTTTAACTTTAACCGCTACGCGGTAGAATGTTTGTCATAACGTGTCATGGTCATTTCGACAAATTTTATACATTACGAGTGAAACTGTATATTCTCTACTAATTCATCGTAAATTTTTAGTGCATCATTTTCTTGTTTTTCTTCCAAAGTAGCATAAAGCTTTCTATACATATCGATAGTATCTCTTGAAACTTTACAAGAAAGAGTTGCTACGTAATCATTTACGATCATCCAAATGCGATATAGTAAATAATTATCGACTTGTTCAATAAGTGTTTTAAAGAACGTTTGATGAAGCGTTGGGATTGAGCTTTCATTTTCTTCAAGTACTTGGTGTAATCTACTTAGTACTTTAGAAAACGTTTCTTTCGGTAAATTACATACAATTCGAATCATATCTTTCTCAAGTAATCGTTTTGTTTGTAATAAATCACGAATTGTTTTCTCATCTTGCAATAAGAACGGAGCAATTAATTGTACAAGACCGTTATCATAAAAGTTTCGAATAAACGTCCCTTCACCACGTCTCGTTTCAATCAATCCTACCAGTTCTAAAGCACGCAATGCTTCTCTTACAGAGGAACGTCCTACGTTTAAGCGTGAACTTAACTCACGCTCAGACGGCAAACGATCCCCCGCTACCAATCCATCCTCTTCCATAATGGAACGGATTTTTTTTACAATTTCGAGATATACTTTTGTATTTGATGATGTCAATGGAAATTCCTCGCTTATTCTTTACCAATCAGCGCTAATTGTTTTGTTTTTTCAGCGATCTCATTTGGATCTACTTGACGGCGAGCTACTCCTGTCTCCATTGCTGCTTTTGCAACGTAAGACGCTACTTGAGGCGCTACACGCGCGTCAAATGGTGCCGGAATGATATAGTCTGCATTTAACTCATCTTCTGCTACAAGCTCAGCAATAGCCTGTACAGCTGCCATCTTCATTTCTTCGTTAATTTGTGTCGCATGTACGTCAAGTGCACCGCGGAAAATACCAGGGAACGCCAGTACATTATTTACTTGATTCGGGAAGTCAGAACGACCTGTTCCAACAACAGCTGCGCCCGCTGCTTTTGCCAATTCTGGCATAATTTCTGGAACTGGATTCGCCATTGCAAAAATAATCGCATCGTCATTCATTGTACGAACCATCTCTTCTGTTAATGCACCTTCTGCAGATACACCAATGAATACGTCCGCACCTTGTACAACATCAGCTAAAGAACCTTCTATACGATTCTTATTTGTATATTTTGCAACTTCATCCTTCACCGGATTCATACCTGTAGGACGACCATCATAGATTGCCCCTTTACGGTCACACATAATAATGTCGCGTACACCATAGCGATATAAAAGTTTAATAATTGCAATACCTGCTGCACCTGCGCCATTTGCGACAACTTTAATGTCAGACATTTTCTTTCCAACTAATTTCAGTGCATTTACAAGACCTGCTACTGTTACGATAGCTGTTCCGTGTTGATCATCATGGAAGATAGGAATATTTGTTTCTTTTTTCAAACGCTCTTCAATAATGAAGCAGTTTGGTGCTGCGATATCTTCTAAGTTAACGCCGCCAAAAGTTGGCTCCATTAATTTTACAGTTTCAACAATTTTATCTACATCGTTTGTATTTAAGGCAATTGGGAATGCATCTACACCAGCAAAGCTCTTGAATAATACAGCTTTACCTTCCATTACTGGAAGAGATGCTTCAGGTCCAATGTTACCAAGACCAAGTACAGCTGTTCCATCTGTCACAACTGCTACCATATTTCCCTTCATCGTATATTCATATACCTTACTTTTATCGTCATAAATTTCTTTACAAGGTTCTGCAACCCCTGGAGAATATGCAAGACTTAAATCTTTTGCATTTTCTACTTTTACTTTTGATACAGTTTCTAATTTTCCTTGATGCACTTTATGCATGTGAAGTGCTTCTTCACGAAGTGTTGACAAACTATCCACTCTCCTCAAATTATTCTTGCTGATATCAATTTCTCCAAGTGGTCTGACCACGAACACTACTACTATAATAATCGAAGTGTAGGGAAATTGTCCATTATATTTTCACAACTACATTTTCTTCCCCGACAATTTCACGAAGTGCTCCTAAACATTCTTCACTTGGATGAATCGATAAACTTCGAGATAATTGTACCATTTTATGTTCCTTTTCATAATAAATTAGTACTTTCGCAAAACCTGAATAGTCGAACAATATTTTCGTAACCTGATTTAAAAGCTTTTTCTCATACTGAGACGGCAATTTCACGTAAACAGATGCATCTTTCTTTTCTTCATACACATCCATTTCCTCTAGCGGATATAGTCCATTTACAATCCACTGCAGCTTATGATTTCTTAGCTCAATCGTACCGTCAACTAAAACAATTGCTCCTTCTTGTAACTTATCCGAGAAATGTATATACGTTTCCGGGAAGAGGACCGCTTCCATTTCATCATTTTGATCACAGAATGTAATAAATGCCATCTTTTGAAACTTTTTCGTACGAATCACTCTCACACTTGTTATATACACAATGGCTCTTTGTACTTTTTTCTTATGTCGCATCGCCTGAGCGAGAGATGGAATTTCTAATTCTTTTGCTAACTTTACATACTGCGCAGTCGGATAACTTGATAAATAAAAGCCAAGTGCTTCTTTCTCTTTATTTAGTTGTTCAATAAAAGATAGCTCTTCTCCTTGTACGTATTTTGATTTTGGAACAGCATCTCCTAAATCACGCGCGAGATTTGCGTACTCCAACGCCCCTTTAAGACTTTTCCATAAATTTGTTCTCGAAACACCAAAATCATCAAAACATCCCGACCAGACGAAAGCTTCTAAATTGCGCTCTGTTACAAACTTTGATGGCATACGGAGACAAAATTCAAATAAATCTTCGAACATTCTTTTCTCTCGTTCTTCTAATAATGCCGTCACTGTAGCCATTCCAATATTTCGAATCGAAAGTAAACTGTAACGTATCGCATTCCCCTCTATTTGGAAGTTGTAACCACTTTTTTGAAGAGACGGCGGCAAAACATGAAAACCTTTTCGCTTCGTTTCTCGTATATACTGTACAATTTTATCTTCATTTCCAATTGCACTTGATAATAGTGCCGTCATAAATTCCAGCGTATAGTTCGCTTTTAAGTAGGCAAGCTGATATCCGATCATACTGTAAGCTACAGCGTGACTTCGGTTAAAACCGTAATTCGCAAATCTTACAATTAAATCGTAAATTTTCTCAGCAGACGTCTCATCGTAACCATTTTGCAAACAACCTTGGACAAAATGCTTACGTTCCTGATCTAAAATATCACGATTTTTTTTACTCACTGCACGGCGCAGTAAATCTGCTTCACCGAGCGAAAACCCTGCTAACTTCGATGCAATTTGCATAATTTGTTCTTGGTATACAATGACGCCGTATGTTCTTTCTAAAATTGGCTTTAAATCCGGATGTAAATATTCAATTTTTCTTTTTCCATGTTTCGATTCAATAAAGGTCGGTATCTGTTCCATCGGTCCCGGTCTGTATAATGAGTTAACAGCTACGATATCTTCAAACTCATTCGGTTTTAACCCGCGAAGTACATTTCGCATACCACCTGATTCAAGCTGGAATACACCTGTTGTATCCCCTCTCCCTAATAATTGGAACGTCTTTTCATCTTGAAGAGGTAAGTTTCTTATATCAATTTCTTTCCCTGTTTTATTCGCGATAAATTTTATAATATTTTCAAGTAACGTTAAATTACGCAGTCCTAAAAAGTCCATCTTAAGCAACCCAAGTTCTTCTAGTGCATCGGCTGGATATTGCGTAACATAAACATCGTTATGTCCTTCTTGAATTGCTACACTGCCTGTTAGCGGTTCTTGACTCATAATAACGCCAGCCGCATGAATAGACGTATGACGTGGTAAACCTTCTACACGTTTTGCGATTTCAAACACACGCTCATGCAGAAGATTCCCTTGTATAAACTCACGAAGTGATTGTGATTCTTCATATGCATCTTTTAACGTTATACCAAGCTTTGATGGGATAAGTTTTGAAAATATATCAATATCTCGCGGCGGAAGCCCCATTACGCGGGCAATGTCTCTTATTGCCGCTTTTGCTGCAAGCGTACCAAACGTTACAATTTGCGCAACACGGAGCTGACCGTATTTATCTTTCACATAGCGAATCATCTCATCACGTCTTACGTCTGGAAAATCAATATCAATATCGGGAAGCGTCACACGTTCAGGATTTAAAAACCTTTCAAATAATAGATCGTATTCAATCGGATCAATATCTGTAATTTCTAATACGTATGAGACGAGTGAACCAGCTGCCGATCCACGACCTGGTCCTGTTAAAATATGATTTTCATGTGCATACTTCATAAAATCCCATACGATGAGGAAATAATCACTAAATCCCATACGAGAAATAACATTTAATTCATGATTTAAACGCTTTATATGCACTTCTTTCGGCGCACCATATCGTTTCCGCAAACCTTCTTCACAAACACGACGCAAGTATATATCACTCGTTTCATTAGACGAAACAGGAAACTTCGGAAGTTGATTTACATGGAACGGTATTTCTACTTGGCAACGCTCTGCAATTTTCATTGTATTTTGGATTGCTTCCGGCGCATGGGAAAATAGTGCTTCCATTTCATCCGATGACTTTAAATAATATTGATCTGTTTTCAGCCTCGGCCTATCTGGATCAGTCATTTTCGTTCCACTTTCAACAGATAGTAAACATTCGTGAACAAGTGCGTCACTTTGATTGATATAGCGCACATCGTTTGTTGCAACGACTGGAATATTAACCCTACTAATAAATTCAGGTAGTTTCTCTTGTAAAAGCAACTCATCTTGAATCGCATGATGCTGCAAACTCATATAAAAATGGCCGAACATATTTTGATATGTGCGAGCTACTTCTTCAGCCTGACTCTCATTGTCTTCTAGTAATAATTGCTCAATTTCGCCATCTTTACCTGGTGAAATAGCAATTAATCCTTTCGCATAATGCGCAAGCCACTTCTTAGGAATACCTTCTTTGGACTTTGTCATAATACTGCTAGAAATCTTTAATAAATTTTGGTAGCCTATTTCATTCTCAGCAAGTAATACAAGCGGATAAGACCTTTCTTCTTCTTCACTAAAAATAGAAGCGGTTAATCCAATAACAGGCTGTATACCATGTTTCTTACATGCTTTATAAAACGGAATAACGCCATACATAACATTTTCATCCGTAATAGCCAGCGATGAAAAACCAAGTTCTTTCGCCCTGACTACAAGCTCATCAATTTTACAAGCACTTTTTAATAAACTAAAAACGGTTTGACATTGTAAATGCACAAACTTCACTGTTGTACCCTCTCTTTACCTATTTGACTACTTTTATTATAGGTGATGAGGAAAGCGGAAATCAAAACATACTTCTTATACTTTGTCCATATATATGAAGAAGAAAGGGGAATGACGATGGATGTAAGAGAACATACTTTTTTCTCTCTGCTTATTATTAGTTATTTTATTGCCTTTGGGGTTATACTTGGCGGTTCATTAATTGGTGGATTTGGTGCGTTTCTTATCGGAAAACCGGCTCTAACTTACATTAATCAATTCGCCCAAAATTTAAGAATTTGGGCACTCGTTGCAGCAATCGGCGGAACATTCGATACCTTTTATAGCTTTGAAAGAAGTTTCTTTGGCGGAGATATGAAAGATATCGTAAAACAAATTCTCCTTATTTTTTTCGCAACTGGTGGTATGCAAACAGGTCTCATTATTATTAAATGGCTAACGCAGGAACATGTATGAGAGTACCAAGTGCCAATACAGCAAAAAGATGGTACTTAGTATTAGCTGGTGCTGCTGTTGGAGGCGTGTTGAGCTGGTTTATTTTTTTGTACATATACGGTGTTTTTCAAGAAGAACAAGCTAGTAAAATAGCAGAACAAAGAGAAATTATAGAAAAACAAGAAGCAAAGCTCCACGTCCTTCTCGAAGATCAAGAAAAATTGAACACTGAAAATAAACGGCTCTTAACCATTCAAGAAATTAAAATAAAACTTATCAATCGAGAAAAATACGATTTAGACAATCTTACACTCGAAAATATGACTACATCTATCCATAATGACCTCCAGCATCTTTTAACGAAAAACATTCAAAGTATCGCAAAAAATAAAGACCTACTCAAAAAGGTAATCGAAAACAAAACGTACAAACATTACGATCGACTATACCGTTTTAAAGTCGATACAATATCTTTTGATACAGTGCTTGAAATTAGCATTACTATAGAGAAAGAAAAATAAAGAAGGAGGGCTTTAGCGCCGCTCCTTCTTTTCGTTCTAACATATAATCTCTTATTTACAAATCTCACGTAAATCAGCAAAAAGACGATCCGCTTCTTCCCAAGAAGATGCCTTGGCACCAGAAGCCATCGGATGTCCTCCGCCGTTATATTGCATTGCCAATTTGTTTATAACTGGTCCTTTTGAACGAAGACGAACACGAATTACGTCGTCTTCCTCTAAAAATAGAACCCACGCCTTTAATCCGTCAATATTGCCAAGCGCTCCAACAACACCAGATGCTTCAGAAGGAAGTACATCAAATTCTTCTAATACTTCTTTCGTTAATTTAATGTAAGCTGCTCCTTCTTCTACCATCGTAAAGTTCTGTAAAATATAACCGTTTAAACGAGCAATTTTTTCTTTTGTCTTATACATTTCATTGTATAAATCTGTGAATTTCACATCCATGTCAACAAGCTCACTTACGTAACGAAGTGTTTTTGCTGTCGTATTTGGGAATAAGAAACGACCTGTATCTCCAACAATTCCCGCTAAAATAAGGCGAGCTGCTTCTTTTGTTATTTTTAATCCTTTATCTTTTCCATACGTGTAAAACTCGTAAATCATTTCACTTGTAGAACTCACTGTCGTATCTACCCATGTAATATCTCCATATGGATCTTCATTTGGATGATGATCAATTTTAATTAACATCTTCCCTTTTGTATAGCGTTGATCGTCAACACGTTCTTGATTCGCAGTATCACAAACAATAACAAGCGCATTTTCGTATACACTATCTTCAATATCATCCATTACTCGTAAGTATGCTAGTGACGGTTCATTGTACCCAACCGTATAAATATTTTTCTCTGGAAACGATTCTTGTAGAATTGTACCAAGACCACCCTGTGAACCTAATGCATCTGGATCCGGACGCACGTGGCGATGAATAATAATTGTATCAAACTCTTTAATTGCTCCTAAAATTTGCTCATGCATATGTATAATCTCCTTTTTAATCAACTTCTTCACTTTATCCTCCATTATAACGGAAAGTATTTCATACATGCGAACAATTGCTTTATAATAAAAGTTAGAAAGTTTAGATATTTCTTTTTTCTTTTCTATTATTTTTCACAAAGCGATGGGAGTGTTCATTATGCCAGTATTAGTCTTCTGTATTATCGTCTCATTTATGTTGTACCTCTTTTACAAAACAAAATACTTTCGTACAAACCGCCCAATGGAAAAAGGTTGGCTCTCAGGAAAATCCGCAATGGCACTCGGTTCATTCGTTTTATTTTTCGGGGTAAACCAATTCTTTTTAGAACTTTCAACCGCCCGTATTATTGTTGGTGTTTTATTCGTTCTATTTGGTAGTGCAAGTGTATTTAATGGATTTCGCCAATACAAACACTTCTTACCATTAGCAGTTAAAGAAGCCGAAGTCTATGAAGCAACATAAAAAAAGCATCAATATTGTGATGCTTTTTTACGTCCCTTAACTTTCAAAATCATATATGCAACAAACGCAGATGGTATATTAAATGGGTTACCTTGTACGTGAAAATGTAATTGTTCTTCTCCAAAAGACATTTTTTCATATAGCTCTCGCTGAGATAATCCTGTCTTTTCCTTTTTTTCACGTAAACCTTGTAAATATAAATATTGGATCGGTATCATTACAAGGAAGTAAAATAGTGCGATACTACCAAAAAAGAGTACTGTTGATGACATAATGTATACCACCTTCCAAAAAACCATTTTCTTACAATATAATCATAACACAATATACAACAAAATTGAATTACTATTCTGTCTTTTGTCACATTACTTTCCCACTAGCTTTTCCACTCCATCTAAAATCATGCCTTTCAAATTTAAAACAACAAAAAAGATGGAACAAATCAAAACGATTTGTTCCATCTTTTTATTTATCGATTAACTGCACCATAAGTAATGCTTTTCCAACGACATTACCATCATGATGCACCTCTACATCGACCTTACCAAATTTACGTCCAATTTCTAATACTTTCGGATGAACGGATACAACATTATCAATTTGAACTGGTTTTACGAAATAAATCGTTAAGTTTTCAACAATTAAATCGCTTTTCTTTTGCGCACGAATGACGCGATTTGTCGCTTCTGTCACAATTGTTGCAAATACACCGTACGATAACGTTCCGATTGAGTTCGTCATTTGCGGCGTCACTGAAAATTGATATAGATGCTCATTTTTCGCTTCTTTTGGCGTCATAAATTGATTCGTTACAATATCATCAATTGTTTCTCCAACTTGTGGCTGACGTTGAATCATTTGCAGTGCCTGAAGTACATCTTGACGGCTAATAATACCTTGCAGTTTATTTCCTTCCTCAACGACAGGAAGTAATTCAATTCCTTCCCACACCATCATACGTGCCGCAGCTGCGACAGACATTTTACCATTCACTGTAATTGGGTGTTTTGTCATTACTTTATCAATTGGTGTTTCTTTCGCTACACCGATCATGTCTTTTGAAGTTACGATTCCTAGCACTTTTTTATTTTCATCGACAATTGGATATCTTCCGTGCATTGTCTCTTCATTATATGCATGCCATTGCTGTACTGTATCATGCGGCTTTAAATATAACGTTTCTTCAATTGGTGTTAAAATATCCTCAACAAGTACAATTTCTTTCTTAATCAGTTGATCATAAATTGCACGGTTAATTAATGTTGCGACCGTAAATGTATCGTAGCTACTTGAAATAATCGGCAGCTTTAATTCATCTGCTAATTTCTTCACATGATCTTCCGTATCAAATCCGCCCGTAATTAATACAGCGGCTCCAGTTTCTAGCGCTAATTGATGTGCATTCGTACGGTTACCAATAATGAGTAAATTCCCAGCTTCTGTATAGCGCATCATCGCTTCTAATTTCATAGCTCCGATTACGAATTTATTTAATGTTTTATGTAGTCCTTCTCTGCCCCCAAGTACTTGACCGTCGACAATGTTAACGACTTCTGCATATGTCAGTTTTTCGATATTCTCTTTCTTCTTTTGTTCAATTCGAATTGTTCCGACACGTTCAATTGTACTAACATATCCTTTATTTTCTGCATCTTTAATTGCACGGTAAGCTGTCCCTTCACTTACACTCAAATCTTTCGCAATTTGTCTTACAGAAATTTTATGGCCTACTGGCAGGCTATTAATATGTTCTAAAATTTGGTTATGCTTGGTAGCCAAATGGTTTCACCATACTTTCTTTTCCCTAAATTCTTCATGTGTTGTACTTTCAGTATACTATATTTTCAAAACTGTTACACTCTCTCTTTGCATACCTGTACTATTTTTTTTATAACAAAATGACTCTTACATTCCACCAGTCATTCTATGACAACAATGTAATGCTTTTGTCATCTCATTCGATAGTTCGCCCACTTGATTCCCTATACAATGAAGACAAGAAATAAAACAAAGGAGCGAACACATGATGAAAAAACTTTTAGAGGTTGTAGGTGCTGTATTTTTAGCTTTCGTAGATGGGAAAAAAGTTGCAATGGAATTGAATGAAACACCTGAACAACCACGTACCAAAAGAAAAGAATCACCAAAACAAATACAAGCATTAAAAGCTGTCCTACACACGTAAAAAACCCTTCACTTTTCTTTTCAAATGAAGGGTTTCTTTTCTATAGTGTAATACTTTCTCCAGCTTCTAATACTTTCCCTGTACAATTTTGTAGCTTTTCTACAAATTGATATGGATCTTGTTCAATAACTGGGAACGTATTGTAATGCATCGGTACAACAGTTTTCGCATTAATCCATTTTGCCGCTAGTACAGCATCTTCTGGTCCCATTGTGAAATTATCGCCAATTGGTAAAAATGCTAGATCAACTTTATTCAATTCCCCAATTAACTTCATATCAGAGAATAGTGCAGTATCTCCTGCGTGGTACACTGTTTTCTCTTCTGCTGTAAATAAAATACCTGCTGGCATACCTGTATATGTAATCGTCTTATTTGCTTCATCAATATAACTAGAGCCGTGGAATGCTTGTGTAAACTTCACTTTTCCGAAGTCAAATTCATGTGAACCACCAATATGCATCGGATGTGTATTTACACCTTGCCAACTTAAAAATGTTGCTAGTTCAAATGGCGCTACAACAACTGCATTATTTTTCTTCGCAAGTTCTACTGTATCTCCAACATGATCACCGTGTCCATGCGATAAAAGGATTGCATCCACTTTTACATCTTCAGCTTTTAAATCTGTTTTCGGATTACCTGTTAAAAACGGGTCAATTAAAATAACTTTTCCATTCGCCTCAATTTTCACGACTGAATGTCCATGATAAGATACTTTCATTATTACATTCCTCCCCTATTCACATTCTCACTTTTTATTCTACATGATTTTTCAATTCCCTGTCTTTTCTAACATCTATTTACTTGTCATAACGCTTTCTTCCGAGTTAAAGTTATATTTGTAATTAAATATCTCGGGGGTGCCAATCGATGAATGCTAGATTAGAAAATTTAATGCAATGGCTAAAAGAAAAAAACGTAGAAGTTGCGTTCTTAACTTCTACACCGAACGTCTTCTACATGACGAACTTCCACTGTGAACCGCATGAAAGATTACTTGGTATGTTTGTATTCCAAGAAAAAGAACCTATTTTAATTTGTCCTAAAATGGAAGAAGGTCAAGCACGTAACGCTGGCTGGGCACATGAAATTATCGGATTTACTGATACTGACAGACCATGGGATATGATTGCAAAAGCAATTAAAGACCGCGGCATTAATGCAAATGCAGTTGCAATTGAAAAAGAACATTTAAACGTAGAGCGCTACGAAGAATTAACGAAATTATTCCCAAATGCAGCTTTCAAATCAGCTGAGGAGAAAGTTCGCGAACTTCGTTTAATTAAAGATGAAAAAGAACTTTCTATTTTACGCGAAGCAGCTAAAATGGCGGACTACGCTGTTGAAGTTGGTGTAAATGCAATTAAAGAAAACCGCAGCGAGCTAGAAGTATTAGCAATTATTGAACACGAATTAAAAACAAAAGGCATACATAAAATGTCATTTGATACGATGGTATTAGCGGGTGCAAACTCTGCTCTTCCACACGGTATTCCTGGCGCAAACAAAATGAAGCGCGGTGATTTCGTACTATTTGATTTAGGTGTAATCATTGAAGGTTATTGCTCTGATATTACACGTACAGTAGCATTCGGTGAGATTTCTGAAGAGCAAACTCGCATTTACAACACTGTACTTGCTGGACAACTACAAGCAGTTGAAGCATGTAAACCAGGTGTTACACTTGGCGCAATCGACAACGCTGCTCGTTCTGTTATCGCAGATGCAGGTTACGGAGACTTCTTCCCGCACCGACTTGGTCATGGACTTGGAATTAGCGTACACGAATATCCAGATGTAAAAGCTGGTAACGAGTCTCCATTAAAAGAAGGTATGGTCTTCACAATCGAACCTGGTATTTACGTACCAAACGTAGGTGGCGTTCGTATTGAAGATGATATTTACATCACAAAAGACGGATCAGAAATTTTAACGAAATTCCCGAAAGAATTACAATTTGTGAAATAATAAAGTGAAACTTTAATCAGTGGGGATTTCGTTCATCCCCCACTGATTATCAGCCCTCACCAATCGGACTTTTACGGACAGTTGATCCCCCACCTAACTTCTTTGCTTCCGCTGAATTTTGAGGTGGGGGTCTTACTGCCCGTTAAAGCGGGATAAAAAGGCAGCGTGAATGCTGCCTTTTTTATTTCTCTACTATTTCAAATTTCTCTACAATCATTCTTGCTGGATAGCTTTCAAGTATTTGAGAAAACCATACTTTTATTTTATCCCCTGTTTTTAACTGTTTACATGCGTCTTTGTCCTTAAAGCTCAAGACTATATGTGATGGATGCTCTTTATTCATTTGTTGTTCTATATAATTTTGTAACTCTACTTTTGTTTCAAACGTTTTATCATCGGCAAAAAACACCGTGTCATTTCTTAATATGATATACCCTTCTTTAGGGACTTCTTTTACCGTTACTTGCTCTACTTGTTTTGTAGTACACGCTGATAATATGACTAGAAATACACTTAAAAACATAACAATTTTCATATACCTATTCATTTTTAACTCCTTACTCTAGGCTATTTCAGATTTAGCACCATCTTCTCCTCATACTTATCATCCCATTTAATTACAACTTCTATCGGTTCATCTTTAGATAGAGGTGCACAACTTACACAAGAAGATTTCATTTCAACCCTTGCTCCTTTATGAACTTCTGACGTTTGTGTCATTGTACTAAAGGCTCCATTAATAGCAATCTCTAAGTTTTTAAATTCTGTATTCCCATCTCCGCCCTTGTACTGAAACGTAAACATTCCATCTTCACTGTCATCCTTAATATGCCCTTTATATTGTCCAGTCCAACTTTTGCTCTCGCTAGAAAAATTAACATACGAAATGGAACAGCTTCCTAAAAAGAAAATACTAATGAAAAAAAATAATGCTCTCTTCATAATGCCCCCTCCATTCAAATGCACTTATTTATTGTCTATTTCTTCCTCTTATTATATTATAAAAATACAGAATTTTCTAAAATAGGAGGTTTATATGTTACAACAACAGTTAGAAAAAATTCGTAATAATAATTACATCATAGATAACACACTTCATATTGATTCTTTAAGTTCCAGTATGCTTGAACATATCGGTGTTACTGATAGCTATTTAAGGGACAAACTCATCTACTCTACTTTTTATCATCTCATCAAAAATCGCTACCTTTCACACACACAATTACAGAAACTATTATTAGAAAGCATCGGTGAAAAATATTTATTGTATAAAATTCATTCAGATGATGAAGATGCTGTATTTACTCGCGCATTTACGACCTTATTAATTGCGCTCATTATAGATGCAGATACAACTCATAATTTCTTATCACAGAATGATATTTTAACTGTAAAAGATCAATTAATTCTATATATGAACAATGAACATGATTTCCGCGGATATGTTCCAGACCACGGCTGGGCACATAGTATCGCTCATGCTTCCGATACATTTAAGGCGCTTGTTCATAATCCTAAACTAGAAACTTTACATTACGAAGAGATATTAAAAACTTTGTTAAACAAAGTTTTTGTCCATTCTATTTACTATAAATACGAAGAAGACGAGCGTCTCGTTTATCCGATTGTCGCAATGCTGCAAAATGGCCTGAAAGAAGAAATACTCATATTAGCCCTTCGTGACTTAGTAGCTCAATTACCGGTCCAAAAACAAGCACTACCTATTGAATCGTACGAGTTTCTATATGGAAATACAAAATCTTTCTTACGTAGCTTATTTTTCAGACTACGCACACTTTCTATATGTGAAGAAACCGAATTCGATATTGAAAAATTGCTACAAGAGCTTCCAAAATATTATTAAAAAAGAAGGCCACTCAAAAAGTGCCTTCTTCTATTTCACTAATATTTAATTGAAATTTCACGATCCAAACTGAGAAAAGGTGGACAAGAAGCGCAAACGCCATACATGCTCCACTTAAAAAAGTTAGTATAGGATGCGAATACACGTGCCCCAACCCATAGGATATCGCCACGAAAAACATTGTTATGTAAATATAAATTGCTCCATGTATTTGCCTCATATAAACCTCCTTTTCCCATATTATAACATGAATTTTCTGATTATTCACATTAATTACTTGTAATCAATATTTCTCAACTGTTACACCTCTTACAGCAGCCTTAATATACGGTGACCCTTGTAAACTTTGTAAATCCTCTGTTTTTCCTGTTACGACTATACCGTATATTGGTAAGTCTTTTGGTTTGGTGTTTTTTATTTCTTTATCCCGCATTAACGGGCAGTAAGACCTCACATCAAAATTCAGCGGAAGCAAGAAGTTAGACGGGGGATGAACCCCACACTGATTAAAGTTTCACTTTATAGTTTATCCTAAAATATTCTCAGTATCCCTCTTTATTTTCACTTAAAGACATCCAAATGCAACTTTTATAAATTGTTTCATAATAAAAAGCACATCCATTTTGATGCGCTTCTCTGAAATACTATACTATTCTATTATTTCATCGCTTCCTTCACAACATCTTGAATCATAACAACTTCTGTTTTCATATCAATAGACGGTGCTTCTTCATCGATACATTCATACCAAAATGCTAAGTGCTTTTTATCAATTTCATGATGCGAATTTTCGACAAAAATACCACCTTCTCCTTGCACAGAATACCAATATAAGTACTCTTCTCCATCTCTTATTTCCCGGAAAATTGTCTCAACGTACATCTTTTCGTCGTTTAATGTCAAAAGCACTTCTTTCAAATTGTCATTAAGAAGCTGCATCCATTCATCTACTCGATGACTCTTACCAGGCTTAACTTTAAATCTTGTTAATTCTACATTCATTTTTATTCCCCCGTTTTCTTACGTACAAATAAACTATATTCTATTGGATGATAAAAACTTAATTTACTAGCTAATTTTCGCGAAGGAATATTGTCTACATAACAATCCCAGCTCGGTATAATGTCATTTTGCATGCAATGTTCAATGAACCTTGTTGCAACAGCTTGAGCTAATCCTTTCCCTTGATGCGCTTCATGTGTTGCAATATCTATTTCAGCAAAACCATTCCCGCTAAATATTGAGACGCATTCAGCTACAATTATCCCATCTTGTTCTATACAAAATCCAAAACCACTGTTCAAAAACGTTTCTTTTGATCCCCAATACTCTTTGTAGTACTCCTCTTTAAATTCACTGCTGCGCTCTATATCTCTTCTATCAATACGCTTCACTTCATATGTATTTTTGTTAAAATCTCGTTGGCTCTCTTCAAAGGTTACGCTTTGAAATTTCATTCGCGGGATGTTCCGAAGTACATTACTAAAACGCTCTTCTATCATCATTTCCCACTCTTCACTCGAAGTGAACAGTGTAAATCTCTTCTCTGTTTTTTCAATAGCCGTTTTTAAATATGAAAATAACTCTTCGTTATAATTTTGATCATCCGTATCACCAAATAAATAATAGATACCATTAGCTGTAATAATTAATCCTGCTGTTAATTGCCCGTTTTTAAAAACCTCACCATCTATCATTTGATCACATACCGCATAAGCAAACGTCGTCGTTCTTGTATTACCTTCTAAAACCGGAAGAACTTTTCTATAATCGGCTACAGATAATTTTTTCATAATTGCTCCACTTTAATCGTATCAGCCTCTATATGTTCAAAACAAAGATTTACCGTTCTCTTTAATGCTCTTGTTCTATGAATCGTACATGCTGGAATTAAAATAGAATCATTTGGCTTTAAAACCGCTGTTTCTCCATCTTCAAAATCAATAAGTAATTCTCCCTCTAGCACAATAAATAATTCATCCGAATTAGAATGATAGTGCCAATCATATTCACCAGTAAATACAGCGATTCGTAAACAATGACTGTTTATATTTGAAACGACGAAGTTTTTATGTTGATCTTGAATGTCTTTTGTTAATTCTATTAAGTTCACAGTTTCCATATTTCGTCCTATCCTTTCATTAGTCGTTCTTCTGAAAAATTAACTTAATCTCCACCACCTCCGCAATCTCCTCCACCATCACTTGAGCTACTACAATCACTGCTACTGTAGTCACCGAATCCACTTGATGAGCTTGAAGCGTATGAAGATTTTTTGCTTCTTTTTCTATCTTTTTTACTTTCATGACTAGGCCATACTTTATTAAATAATATAAAGAATAAGACTAATTCTATTGCGAAAAGGATATAGCCTAAAATATTCTCAATAATATTCGGGGTTATATCAAAACTGTAAAACACCCCACCTGAATAAAGACACAAAATGATATACAGAGCCATACAAATATATCGAAATGTTTTTTCTATCATAAGGACTACTTTATTTGAAATAGGTACGTTCTGTTCCTGTTTTTTCTTTATATACCTTTGTCTCTTTGCCTGCTTTTTCTTCCTCTTTTTACTCCCCATCCAATCCCCTCTTTTTATTATATAATTCTAAATTATCACAATAAAAATCGATTTACACCAATAAAGTGAAACTTTGATCAGTGGGGGGGGTTATTCATCCCCCCACTGATTATTAGTTGAACCAATCGGGCTTTTACGGGCAGTTGATCCCCCACCTAACTTCTTTGCTTCCGCTGAAGTTTGAGGCGGGGATCTTACTGCCCGTTAATGCGGAATAAAAGAAATGTCATTGAATCCATTTGTTCTCTCCCTTTTAAAACAATTGCTAGAATAGAATATATAAGTTCATTCGCTACTTAGCAAAATATTGTCTCTAAAACCTCATACTTTACTAATGTTTCTTCAATACAATTTTGCCAAGAGCACGTTCTGACTCACTTATGTGGTGTGCTTTTTTTACGCCTTCTACATGTAAAGGCAACACATGTGTTACAACAGGTTTAATCTTCCCGCCCTCAATTAATTCTGTAATAAGAGAAAGTTCATATCCGTTAGGTTCAGTAAATATATGGTCACTCTGAATATTTTTCTCTCTTGCTATTTCAGTTTGCGGAATTTCCATACCTTTCGGACCATAGATAGACGCTAACTTTCCATTTGGTGCAAGTACTTTATAACTATCCTTTAGTACATCCTCGCCTAACACATCAAATACAATATTGTAATTATGCAAAAGCAAAGAAAAATCTTCTGTTTTGTAATCAATGACAGTATCAGCGCCTAAATCCTTTACAAACTGTATGTTTTTCGTACTAGTCGTAGTTGCAACATGTGCACCGAAGCTTTTTGCTAGCTGAATAGCAAACGTACCAATCCCGCCAGATCCAGCATGAATTAAAACCTTATTACCCTTTTGAACATTAGCGAATTTCACTAAACTTTGCCAACTTGTCAAACCTACTAGAGGGATTGATGCTGCTTCCTCAAAAGATAGATTTCTCGGTTTTTTCGCTACATACTTCTCATCTACAGCCACGTACTCTGCATAAGTACCATTTCGTTCAATATCTGGACGACTATATACTTCATCCCCCACTTTAAATGCTGTTACGTTTTTTCCTATAGCAGCAACTACACCTGCAACATCCCATCCTAAAACGAGCGGGAAGTCATAAGAAATTACGTCTTGAAGTAAACCCTCACGTATTTTCCAATCCACAGGATTTACACCAGCTGCATATACTTCAATCAGTATATCGTTGTCTCCCAATAGCGGTTTCTGCATTTCAATCTCTTGTAGTACACTTTTATCTCCATACTGCATAAGTCCTATTGCTTTCATTCTTTACACTCCTTTACAATGCTGGGAAATGAGGTAGTACTTCTTCTCCTAGCTCATCCAATACTTCGTCAGCTGGACGTTGACCATCAAATAGAGCAAGGAATAAATGATTCACACCAATACTTTTATATATATCAAGTAATTCAATTAGTGCCTTACGCCCTGTACGGTAACCTAAACGGATCGGTGTAGGACGTTCATTTGGATCTTCAGATAAATCTAAATGCATCGGTTGTATAAATGGTTTGAATACATCTGGATGATAATCCTCTACTAGTTCTCTCCATTGTCCAATTGCTCCCGCTTGATGTACTGGACTACGTGGATAATACATCCATCCATCTCCATGTTCAGCGAACCAGTCCATATTTTGCTGACTAAAACCTGTAATAAAGGTTGGAATATGCTTAGACGGTTTTGGAACTAAATTCGCACCATGAACTTCTCCTAGTGTCGACTGGATAGACGGGAAGTTTTTATACAAAATTTCTTCCAAGTAAGCAAACGCTTCTCTAAACTTTTCACCTCGTGTTTCATGACTAACACCTAACGCCTTGAAATCAGCACGTCTGTCACCGGATGAAACGCCAAGCATAATTCTTTCTGGAAATAGTTGATCCAATGTAGCAATTTCTTTCGCCACACGCAATGGATGACGAAGTGACAATACAGTTGCCGACGTTCCAAATGCGATTTTCTCTGTTTTGCTTGCTAAATATGTCAAATAAATCATCATATCGTAAATTTGACCTGTTGCAGGATCACCAAAGTCAGGGTCTTGCAGCAATACATCGCGAAGCCATACACCTGTAAAACCGTATTGTTCCGCTTTTTGTACTAACTCTACTTGTTTTTCCATCGTTGGAGCATGAAACTGATAATTTTCAATCGGAATGTGAACTCCTAATGTAAGTTGATCTTTCGCAAACATACGATTATATCCAAAATGATTCGCAAACTTTTCCATGTGTTTCACTCACTTTCCTTCATTCATATAAATCTATACTTTTCTTTACTCTTAATATTTCTTTTGAAATTTCATAGACAATGCTGTAACACCACATTGTTGCCGATTGTAATCGTTATAACTTTCTTTGTGCTACGAGTGTTATTATAAATCGGCCATAACATGAATAACAGTACGTACTTTAAAGTGATGTAGGCACTTTAAAGTACCTATACTAAGTGAGTAATAATAAATCATGCTGCAAAAATAACATCTATCCTTTCTTCAAAAAGCTGTACCGTTGCTTTTGCAAGTACGTTACATTATTTCACGTACTTTCCTCTTCTTTATATAAAATTCTCACTAACCAAATTCAAAATATTATACTTATTTTTCGTACTTTGCTATGCTATAACCACAAACAGGAGGTATAAACTATGAAAGCACAAATTATCCATTCTTTTGGGGATTCATCTGTATTTCAATTAGAAGAAGTTTCAAAACCAAAACTTTTACCAGGTCATGTTCTAATCGATGTAAAAGCAACAAGTGTAAATCCAATCGATACAAAAATGCGTAGTGGCGCTGTTTCAGCAGTCGCTCCTGAGTTTCCAGCTATATTACACGGCGATGTAGCTGGTATTGTTATTGAAGTAGGAGAAGGTGTTTCGAAATTCAAATCAGGGGATGAAGTATACGGATGTGCCGGAGGTTTTAAAGAAACTGGAGGTGCACTTGCAGAATTTATGCTTGCTGATGCACGATTAATTGCTCACAAACCTAAAAATTTAACAATGGAAGAAGCAGCTGTCTTGCCATTAGTTGCAATTACAGCTTGGGAATCTTTATTTGATCGTGCAAATATTAAACCTGGTCAAAATGTTCTCATTCATGGAGCTACTGGTGGCGTAGGACACGTAGCCATTCAACTAGCTAAATGGGCAGGCGCTAAAGTTTTTACAACCGCTTCTCAGCAAAGCAAAATAGACATCGCCCATCGTCTAGGAGCCGACATAGCTATTAATTATAAAGAAGAATCTGTTCAAGAATATGTAAAAAAACATACGAACGGAAACGGATTTGAAGTTATATTTGATACAGTAGGCGGCAAGAATCTCGATCATTCTTTTGAAGCTGCTGCGGTCAATGGAACCGTCGTAACAATCGCTGCTCGTTCAACCCATGACCTCTCTCCTTTACACGCAAAAGGACTCTCTCTGCACGTTACTTTTATGGCGTTAAAAATATTACATACAGATAAACGTGACGCTTGCGGGGAAATTTTAACTAAACTAACGCAAATAGTAGAAGAAGGACACCTTCGACCATTGCTAGATTCTAAAACTTTTACGTTTGATGAAGTTGCACAAGCACATGAATATTTGGAGTCAAATAAAGCAATTGGGAAAATAGTGTTGAAAAACGTTTGGTAACTTTCACTAAATAATACAAATAACAGCGGGATTGCTTCGCCTTATCTTTGTCTTAAGAGGCGTGCCACAACCTTAAAAGCTTTCCATCCTTTACAACAAGTAAAAAATAACAGCCGAATTTTTCTTATAGTAGAAAATTCGGCTGTTTGCATGTCGCAATTTACTTTTGTATATTTCCATTAATAGATAAAATACAACTCATTTGCCTTACCATCTTTACCTTCAACAGAATATTATGTTGTTTTTAATTTTTTAAAACACACTACGTACTAATCCCCCGTCTATTCGCAACGCGGAACCATTAATTGCTGAAGAAAGTGGGCTGCTTAAGAAAGTGACAAGATTGGCAATTTCTTCTGGTCGAATAAGTCTTTGAATAATAGAGGTTGGTCGATTCTCTTTCATAAATCGCTTCTCAGCTTCTTCTATTGTCAATTGCTCATTAGGATAAAGACTATTTAACATAGTCTCCACTCCTTCCGTTAAAGTCGAACCAGGCATTATAGTATTAACAGTCACATTCGTTCCTGTCGTCAGCTCAGCTAAACTGCGAGAAAGTGAGAGTTGCATCGTTTTAGTCGCACTATAGTGAGCCATTTCTTGAGATGGCATAATAGCTGCTTCGCTAGCAATAAAGATGACTCTTCCTTCTTTTCTTTCAATCATTTGTTTTAAATACGAGCGAGTAAGTCGAACACCACTCATAATATTGACTTCAAACAATTTAAACCAATCTTCATCAGGAATATCAAAATATTCTACAGGTTCAAAAATTCCTAAGTTATTAATAAGAATGTCTACTTCAGGGTACTTTTCAATCACATTTTGGCACCCTTTTTCTGTTCCTAAATCAGCTACTACGGGTTGAAGGATAGCATCAGGATACTGCGCTCGAATTTCTTTTATCGTTTGATTAACATTTTCTTCACGGCGTCCATTAATAAGTACAGTAGCTCCTTTCGCTACTAAAGAAGTGGCAATTGCTTTTCCAATCCCTGCCGTAGATCCAGTAACCAGTGCTGTTTTTCCTTTTAATTGCGTATGCATATAGATTCCTCCAAATTCATGTGCTAAATGATTGACTTACGTTGGAATAAATAATTACGTTTATATTGTGGTGCACTTCTCTTATCTTTAACAGAAAATAAGCAAATCCACACTTGTTTCGAAAGAGTATAAAGTGAAACTTGAATCAGTGGGGGTCTTACTGCCCGGCAAATAGCGGGATAAACGAAAATTATGTAGCTATGGGACTCTGTACTGAATTAAAAATCGAAATTATCATCATTTAGATCTACTCGATAATTCTGATTCTAATCATTGTAATGTTAAAAAATCACATCAACAGCAGAGTAAAGCTAAAACCAACTAGTAAATACCATTATGATATATATTAACTAGAAAGAAAATTACGCACTTTAAAGTTCCATAGGAACAAAAAAGTGCCCTATTTACTATAATTTCTAACTTTTTATATTTACTAACGTAGTATCCTTTTCCATCATAGAAAAGAGTGTAAAATCACACATTCTTACATACAGTTATAAGATTATTTTTATTCTAATTAACTAAAAACCATATAACACATTTGTAAAATAAAATTCTAAAAAAACCTTGCAGAAAAATTCTACAAGGTTTTTGCCTATACACACAAATTAATCACTATATTAAAATAAAAGGGTTTATAATTCATCAAAATAATATTAAATATAAGCTGCTTTAAAGGCTTGTTGGACAGCTTGTACTTCTAATGAGTCTTTACCATATAAGTTCGTTGCTACACGAATACAAGCTTCTTTTAATTCTTTAAAGTTAGAAGTCATATTTAATTCATCCGTATTTGCATAATAGAAAATATCAAACATTTTATCTTCTCCAATGCCATGTACGTTTACTCCATTATGGTTTCCACCACTAGCAATCAAGTAAGCTACTTTATTAATAATGCTAGAGTTCGTGTGTACACCACCATGATCGTGGTCAGCATCGATAGGTAAGTTATTATAATGTCTATAGTCCTCCGGATATCTAGAAGAGATAGATGATGGGTTTTTCATATCTCTAAAAATACGACCTGATTGTTCTCCCATTGTCCAATTGAACTTTCCGTTATTGGCATACTTTTCAACTGCTACTCCTAAAATATCAGATAGAGCCTCATTAATGGCACCAGCTTCTCCTGCGTACTCAAGTCCAGACTCATTTCTTGTAACCGCGTGTGTAAATTCATGTCCTGCCACATCAAATGCTCTAACAATTGGATCTCCGTATACTAGCATAGCTCCATTACTAAATGCATTGAACCACTGCTTAGGATTTCCTTTATTCGTACCATTTGTGTTCCAACCATGAACGACAGAAATTACTTTTTGCCCATTATTATCAAAGCTGTTACGGCCATATTTTTCTTGATAAAAATCATATACTTTTGTTGCTAAATAATGGGCACTAACTGCTTTAGGATCTGTAAAATTTGTAGAATTACTTGTTACTAAATCATCGAGATACCCCCATACATTTCTTCTATAATTATTATAATCTTTATAATTAGCAGTATATGTTTCAATTCCCTTACCACGAGAATAATCTGCAAGCATGTACGTTCCATCACTTCGCTGTGTAATTCCAAACGTACGATTAATGCCTAAGTCATCTTTTCCTGTACCTGTTAATTTTGAAGGATCTTGTGATTTATTTGCTGTCGCAGATTGGACAATACTACTATCTACTTGTATACCCAATTTTTGAACGAGTTCTTTTAATAGATTTCCACCAAAAGCATCAATTAATACTGTACCAGATACATATTCAGGTGTAGATGCACTAAAAGTAATTTGATATGCGTTTGTAGCTTTATTTGTATTTTCATCTACATATACCACTTGTTTAATTTCTGGTTCTTCAATAAATGTGAGATCATTTCCATAGATGTTGAAAAGCTGTTTCTTTGCATCCTCTTCTGATAAAGTAATAGGTTGTTTCAAATCTTCCTTTTGTTGTAGATCTTGGGCACTATCCCCCGAAACGCTCGTAAGTACACCATCATCATTAATATGTGCTGTTAGTTGATATCCGTATACATCACGTCCTTCATACGTTTGTTGAAGACGTACCAATGTAGTACCATCATAAGATTTACGACTTTGCGTAACATTATAATTAACTTTGGATTCCGTATTAACTTGCTTTGATGATAATGCTTGTTCTGTTTTTCCTTTTAGTGCATCCTTTGCTACATTTTCTGCCGAATTTTGAGAAGGTGCTGTTAAATTACCTGTTCGGAACGTATCTTCCTTTGTTTCCACTTTTAAATCTTCTGTTTCCGCATGCACTCCTCCAGAGGGCATAATCGCCGATAACACCACACCTGTAGTTAAACCTACCTTTACGAAATTATTCATACTCTTACTCCTTTATAATCTTATTATTAAGTTAAATAAATGTTCTTTAGAATTGGAAACATAGATATTTCAAACTATCTATGTTTATCTACTGTTTATGAATTGTGATTCCTCATAATATAGATAGATTGTGTCGTTACTTTTAGATTCATTTCATTTCTCAAAAATTACTCATTATATAAGCTATCTTTATATTTATTTATATACGTTATTTTTTGTGGTTCTGATAACATATTTATCGCCATCCACACATTCTTTTTCATTTCTAATTTTTGCATTGGTATCTCTTTTAAAACTGGATTACCTATAATTTCTTCCATTTCTTCATCAATTCTTTGCATAAGATTTTCTTCTGGATTATTTTTCAAATAAGTATTTTTCAATCCCCATTTTGTCATTATAAATTCATTCGTTTTATTCATAGGATTAATAATAGTAGCTGTACTAGTTAATCGTTTTTTTATTTCATCATGATAGATTTTAATTCTATCTCCTTCTTTTAGTGGAATAGTATCTTTTACAATCGTTACATTTGTCCCTTCCATTTCCTTCGTATAAATTTTTTCTCCCTTATCATTAAACACCTCTATTGATGCGTATTTTTCATCTGTATAATAGCTATGAGGAGTTTTAGTAGTAACCGTAAAAACAGCTTGCTTTTGCTCTAAGTCTGTATTTAATTCGGCAAACTGGTCATCTCCTAATCCTAGGAATTGAATTGTTTGATTTACCAACTTACTCACTTTCATTTCGTTAACATCAATCGTTAGACTATTATCTTTTTCTTTTACATAGGCATAATACGAACTAAAATGGTACATACTATCCGTTTTCCCACCTGAAATTTCAACTGTATAAACTCCATTTGGTACGTCTTGTAAATTGATATCTGTTGTTTCAATTGTTTTCTCTTGAACAACTGTATTCCCTTCTTTTAATTTAATTTTTCCTCCTTTCAATGTATCTATTTCATTTGTATTTAAATGGATATGCAAATTCCCTTTTAGCCCAAGTGAAGCAATTTGCTGATTTGTAACTATTTCAAAGTTGGAGTTTATCGTAATATCAGAATCAACTAGAGCTCTCGCTTTAGCTAATTGTGATTCAGGCACTATATAGGCTAAAGACGTAACAGCCGGATAACCTTTCGCCCTATTTATCTCTACTTGTTTATTATTAAGCTTAAAGCCCCATCTTTCAAACACGGGTGTAAAATCAACTTGTCCATTCTCACTATAATACTGATTCATTAAATCCGGTAAAGAATGATCATCCTTTTTGAAAGCAGCATTGCTAGCTAGTTTTCGATAACCTTGATACATTTTTGCAAAAGCTTCATCACCAGCTTTTTGTTTCGCCATCGTTAAAAGAATAAGTTTTTGTCGTAAATCTAAATCATCATAATTTTTATTTTCTTTCATTAAAGCATTATATAAATTCCGTTCTACTTGTTCCTTTTTCCCGAAATTAAACAACCAACCAACTTGATCTGCTTTTTTTCCATATTTACTATATTGATATTGAACACCGAATAGATTATTAGAAACTTCTCCTGTAAATATTCCTTGATTATCAAAACCAGCTTGGTATCCGTGAGCGATTTCATGTAAAGTTCCCCAACTCAGTTTATCTAACCACATTTTTGTACTATCTGAACTATTCGCTGTCCAATTTGTGCCATAATAGGCACCGCCAGCACCAGATATATCTGCTTTTAAAAAATAACGATTTTGACTTTTTTTATTTTCAACCGCTGAACCATCTAAACCAATAATTGAATCATACATCGCAAAAATATCTTCATAATACGCAATTAACTCATCCAATGATTGAAAATCTTTTAAAGATCTTACTATTTCTTTATCTTTTTTAGGTATAAATAATTGAAAACTCTCCCCTTGAAGTAATGCATACTCTCCATCAAATTGATCCCATGTACTAAAAAATTGAGATACACTTCCTTGTTGTTTATAAATGGGAAGAGGTTTAGTAGCACTTTCATTCCCTACTTGGTACTCAAGTACAGCGTGCTCTTCACCATACGGAGTATCTATGAAAGGAACTAAAGGCGTATCACCTTGAATGGTAACCCATTCATTTCCTACTTGTATGGATTTTTCATTTTTTGAGTCATTAGACAATAAACGTAATGTTAATTTGTCTTTAAAATTAGGATTCGTTTGTCTTATCTTTAATGGTGTATTTCTCTGCAAAATAAATCATAAATCTTGTCGATCGTGATATTTCCCCTTACTTATGCCCGCCTGAAATATCCAAGTAGGCTCTTCTAAACTAGTAATTTCTTTTACATTTGTTCGTTCATCAGCATGTAAATGTATATTTCCTATGAGGAAAAACATTGTATACATGATGCCTATAACAAGTAATCTTTTCATTTGCATATCTCCTTTTCTATTTTTTATATACAAAATACAATAAAACCCTCCTTCTTCACTTATAACTGTCGTCAGTAAGTTACTTATCAGTGTAATTATTATAGTTACATTAACTCGTGATTATCAATCATTAAATGTATGTAATTTTGCATATACGAATACTTAATGACAATTCCCAAAGTATCCTATAATTATCAATATTTTTTCAGACATTATTCAAAAAAAACACGAAGACTCTTAAGTCTTCATGTTTTTTTATACATGTTATTAAACTTGTGATTGAATTAATTACTTAAATCTTTTTAATCGCGAAAAATCAATTATTTTTAGGCTGATAGCCATACTTAAACTTTTATGATTTACTCATCCTTTTTGTTCTGTAATATTAAATTTTGAAACCAGTTCCGTTAATTCTTCCACCTTTTCTTTCATTTTGTTGGATTGGATTGATATTTGTTCAATTGATACGGCCTGTGATTGAATTGAATTTACTGTTTGAAGCGTCTCCTTTTTCACATCCGTTGCAGTTTCAGAAACTAGCGAAAGAGAAGCATTTACTTCTTCTGTACCAGCAGACATCTCTTCTGTCGCTGCGGATACTTCTTGAATTTGACTTGTAATCTTATCAATATCTCTCATAATAGACAAGAAGGTTTGATTCGCTTTGTAAGCAGCTTCTTTTCCTTCTACTGCCTTTTGTTGTCCTTTTTGCATGACATTAACTGTATCTTGGGTATCTTTTTGAATGGATTTTATTAAATGATTAACTTCTTTTGCAGATTCTTTAGATTGCTCAGCCAAGTCTCGAACTTCTGCGGCAACCACTGCAAATCCTTTCCCATTCTCTCCAGCACGTGCCGCTTCAATAGCGGCATTTAAGGCAAGAAGATTCGTTTGTTCGGCAATATTAGTAATTGCAGCGAGAGCTGTATCAATCTGTTGTGTACGTGTAACAAGTTTATTTATTACTTTTGATGTTTCCTCAACAACATCATGCACACTATTCATTTGAAGAATAGAGTGATTTATCACTTCACTACCGATATTTATTCGTTCTGTAGTCGTTACTGCTACCTCAGCGACTACTGCTGAAGATTCAGCTACAGTTTGCACCCCTGTTGTAATTTCTTCCATTGAGGATGAGCTCTCCTGAATACTAGTTACCTGTCCTTCTATTTTTGTTTTTACTTCTAAAACAGTCTGTACAACCTCATTTGAAATACTAGACGCTCGATTTGTATCTTGTAATACGCCCTCCGTAGTAGAAATAACCTCTTGTGTTGTCATCTTAACATTCGCAATTAATTGTTGAAGGTTATCTAACATACTATTAAAAGACTGAACAATATGCCCTAATTCATTATTTGCTTTATAAGGAGTACGTGTTGTTAAATCTCCAGCTGCTACTTTTTCCATATCATTTTGTAGTAACACAAGTGGTTTTCGGATAGTTAATTTAATAATATATCCAATTAATATAATTATCAAAATTGCTAAAAGCGAAATACTAATAAACATTATCATTGTATTTTCTATTATTATTTTCCTTCTGTAAAAGCTCTGCATTATTACTATTATATAAAATCAATTCACGAATTGATTTTATTGATTTTTGCATATTAGGTTCAATCTCTTTTAGGTAATATGCATATGCTTCCTCATTATTAGATTTCCCTAATTCTTGCGCTTTCTTCATTTGAGTTCTTAATTCATTAAATGTTTCATAAAACGTGTTATATAATTCTTTTTCTTTAGTAGAAATAACTTTAGCCTCAAACTGCTTTAAAAGATGATCATTTTCCTGACGAATTCCGTCCATTTCTCTTATTAATTCATTCATTCTTTTTTCATCTTTTGATAACATTATTTCCATAAAGTTCATATTAACATGATAAAAATTAGATTCTACAATACCAATCCACTCAATTGGTAGTAAATTATCCTCATACATATTAGAGGAAGTACTTTTCCCTCTTTCTAATCCCCAAAACCCTATTAGGGATAATACTATACATGCAATACTTGATATAGTTATTAATATGTTTAGTTTTGTACCAACCTTACTGTTTCTTAATAATTCCAATTCACTTTATCTATTCTAATATACAGTTTAAGTAATGTATTTTATACCAAGAATCCAAAAATTACGATGTTTATTTTGTGATATGCAATTTTGCATATCATCCACTACTGATTCAAAATAACCTAACATTGTAATTTTAGTTTTCCAAAAATTCATGATTATGAACACACCCTATTAATTCTTAAACTTCTCATCCAAAATATCCAAAAATATTGTGGCACCAGGGGAACCCATCATTGATATATAAATTACACTGCCATACAAGACTAGCTTAAAAATATTTTTCTTATTGCTCATTTTTCTATTTCCTCTCTATTAGAAGTACTCCTAGCACATCGCACTAATAAAAACGATAGTATTAAAAAATAAGGAAAGACATAACACCTATGTCTTTCCTCTAAAATTGTAACACTCAATATGCTCTTAGCTCTATTTGATTTGCCAGTTAAATCCTCACATTTCTTTCTTTATAATATCTCCTAACTCCGTCCAACTTGTAATCCGCGGGATATTGAGATGTTGATTGTAAGAAGTAGTTTTTGCATACACATTTATCGGTTTTCCTATTAACGTTTCTAAGACTGCCGGCTTATCATCAAAGAAATAGTTTAATTTTATTTCTTGTATGAAGTGTATTTTTTCTTCATCCCTCATTCCATAGAAAAAGCGATCTTCATGTACCGGAAAACCTTTTTCTATTAACCATTTTTTTGTTCGCTCTCCATGCTCTTTAGGCCGTGCTGTTATATAGTATATTTCATGTCCCTGTTTTTCTAATTCTTGTAATGTCTCTACTGAATATGGAAACGGTGAACAAGAAGTATAATAAATCTCATCCAGCAAACTATTCCACATCTGACTGCCTTCCTCGGAAGTCATGCCAAATGCTTCATGAATTTCAATTGTTTTTAAAGTATGAAATACATCCAAACCTACTTTTTTGTTTAATTTTTTGTTATATAAATGAAAAGCATGCTGTCTTAAATCAATTAACGTATCATCGATATCAAATCCAAACTTCACTCTTCATCGCTCCTTTCTGTACTTCATTTATTGAAAAATATAAGTATTTTTTTATTCTCCTTATTCCTCTTCTTTGCGATATTTTGGATAGCCAATAAATCTATAATCTTTTCCAACCTGGGTAAAGGATATGTCCTTAAACTCAATCGCATCTTGCATTTTAGCAATACCAGCACCCTCTACAAAGCTAGGCGCCATTCTACCCCCAATAATTTTAGGTGCAATATATAAAATAAGTTTATCTATTAATTTATTTTCAATAAACGAAGCATTTACCTCTCCACCACCTTCAATAAGTAGGGAGGAGACTCCTTTTTGCCCTAAAACATCAAGCATTTCATGTAAGTTTATATGCTTTTCTCCGCTAGTAACAAATACTTTGACTCCTGCATTTTCTAATGCTTTCTTTTTTTCCGCTGCATGATTACTTGTTGTAAATATCCAGGTAGGAGCTTCTCCATCTGTAACAACGTTAGCTTCCATCGGTATGCGTAATGTCGAGTCCAATATTATTCGAATTGAATTTCGTCCATTTGGAATACGCGTTGTCAATGATGGATTATCCTTTTGAACAGTATTCGCTCCTACTAAAATAGCCGCATTTTCGTTTCGTATTTGGTGTACTTCTTGTCTTGCTTCTGTAGATGTAATCCACTTACTATCCGATGAAGACGTAGCGATTTTCCCATCTAATGTAATTCCTGATTTAATCGTTACAAATGGGCGCTTTGTCAAAATATATTTATTAAAGACTTCATTCATTTTTTTAGATTCTTCTTCACACACTCCTACAAGTACTTCAATACCTGCATCTTGTAGAATTTTAATTCCACGTCCAGAAACAAGCGGGTTTGGATCAAGGGTAGCAACTACTACCTTCTTAATTCCTGCTTGTACAATTGCTTCAGCACATGGCCCTGTTCTACCATGATGAGAACAAGGTTCAAGAGTTACATAGATTGTACCACCACGTGCCTGTTCTCCAGCCATACGTATCGCATGTATTTCGGCATGTGGTTCTCCGGCCTTCATATGTGCTCCGACCCCTACAATTCGATTATCATTTACAATTACAGATCCAACCAATGGATTTGGAGTCGTTTGTCCCTTCATAGCCTTGGCATTTTCTAGTGCTAGCTTCATATACAATTCATGCTCAAGCATGTAAGTGTCCCCCTTCAAAATGTCCAGAACGCTGAATCTTCGTTTGCAAATATTTCTCATTAAACTCTGAGACATCACCCCATAACGGTTCACGACTCGTAACATTTAATCCAGCTTTTTGTAAAGCTTCTAATTTTTTCGGATTATTTGTAATAAGTTTTACAGGTTTTGAGCGTAACGCTTTTAATACTTCAATTGTATCATCATAGTTTCGAACATCATCTTCAAAACCTAGGTTCAGATTAGCTTCTACTGTATCTAACCCATTTTCTTGCAAGAGGTACGTCATTGCTTTACTAAACAAACCAATTCCTCTTCCTTCATGATTCGCTAAGTAAAATAAAGCACCTGAACCATGTTCTGTAATCATTTGTAAAGACTGCTTTAATTGGAATCCACAGTCACAACGTTTACTACCAAAGATATCACCGGTGTGACAAATACTATGCATACGAATTAGGGCATCTTCAGAATTCTCAAAATCACCATATACAAGCACACTAGATTGCTGCATATCAGCTAAATTAATAGATGAGAGTTTTTCGATAATTCCTTCTACACTATTTGTAACCTCATTACATTGTAACCAAGAATACCATTGGAAAACTTTAGTCTCCCCATATAAATTAATTGGCAATTTGATAGGGCCTACTAAATAAATATCCCTTCCATCTTGATGTATAAATTGAATTTTATCTTCTAACATATGAATTGTATCTGTTGTAGCCATTAGGTACCTCCTAGTATAGAGAATCTCTAAAAATTCTCTTCCATTGTTATATTTTTTATTGTTTAACTTACACAACGTAAGTGTTTTTACAGATGCTATTCTTTTTTCTCTCAGCTTATATGCAATATGTATCATTACAACCTTGGCTATTTAAAGAAAAGAATTCCAGTTACATAAAACAACTTAGTTACTTTATGTAAGTGAGTATACATTCGTAATTAATTTACGTCAAGTAATTAATTATAAAAATATTTGTTACTAACTGTAAGATGTTATATAATTTATTTTAGGAGGTGAAGGAAAATGAATGATTCTACATTATGCCCTCGCTTTGAAAAAGGAATGAAATTTTTTAGTCAACGATGGACAGCACTGATTATTTATCAACTTTTCTCTGGATCTCAGCGCTTTTGTACACTTGAATCTTCTCTTCCTGTTAGCGGAAGATTACTTTCAGAAAGATTGAAGGAATTAGAACTAGAAGGAATTGTCGAACGTAAAGTCTTTCCTGAGACACCAGTTCGTATAGAATATTCTTTAACTCAAAAAGGATTTGCTTTAGAAGCTATTATTCGCGGAATAGAAGAATGGTCACAGGAATGGATAGAACTTGAGGAATAACATAAAAGCTTTTTCGTATATAGTTTTAAGTAATCAAATTACAGATACCTATTATTAAAACGCTAGTTTTTCAAGCATTTATGAAAAGCTAGCGTTTTTTAATGAATAAAATTAAATTTAAGAAATGAAACAAGATGATCAAACCGATCACCTTGTTCCTTTAAAGATTAAAATAGTGATTTTAACAACTTTTATTAATACATACTCGATTAACAGAAATAATAAATAGAATTTTTGTAACTAAACAGTTTTATTTTCGCAATACAGTTATCTTATCCCGCTATTTGCGGACAGTAAGACCACCACTGATTAAATTTCCATTTTATTGCATTTGAATATTACTTATGAAACTTCACACGCTCTTCAAGTGGTTGGAATTCTTTTTCTCCTGGTGCAGCCGTTGGATTACCAAATGGCATTTGCGCAATCAGTTTCCAATTAGCAGGAACATTCCATTCTGTTTTTACTTCATCATCAATTAATGGATTATAATGTTGTAAAGATGCCCCTAATCCCTCTGCTTCTAAACCTGTCCACACGACTAATTGGTGCATACCTGATGCTTGGTGTGACCAAATTGGGAAGTTTTCAGCATATGCAGCAAATTTTTCTTGAAGCGATTTAACGATAGCCTCATCTTCAAAGAATAGTACTGTTCCATAACCAGCTTTAAAAGAATCCATTTTTTGTTGCGTTCCTGAGAAATCTCCATCTCCAACTACTTTTCTTAATGTTTCAGTTGTAATATCCCATAATTTATCATGAGCTTCACCAAATAATACAACTAATCGCGCAGTTTGAGAATTGAAAGCTGATGGAGTATATTTCACAGCAAACTCCACAATTTCTTTAATTTTTTCATCCGATACTTGTACCTCTTTGTTAATTCCATAGTAAGTACGTCTTTCTTTCAGTGCAGTATAGAAATCTTTTGTCATAATTCATTTCCTCCTAAGTTTTAATATTCTTCAAAATGATACATTGCGAAGAGAATATGAGTTGAAATGAGTTCATTTTTGAACCATCGAACACCATAACACCAATTGCTAGTCATTCTGAATCTAAACCACTGCTTCTTGCTTCAGTTTACCTAAAAAAACTCTTATAGCATCATTGATACAATCTAGTGATCATTCGGTATTATTTTACCCATTCTCTATTCATGTATCCTGCTTGTTTCATATTTACACAAATATGAAAATAACCTTAAATTGCTGGTCAAAAAAGCCAGGTAGTATGAATAACACATTACCTGGCTTTTTACATTTTTAATTTAAATTCAACTAAACATTACCAATGAATAGTAGTAAAAACTATACCCGTCACTTATTTAATAATTAACATCTCATAAGGATGTTGTTCCATAAATCTATTCTCCCAAGGAATCTCTAATGATGTCCAATTTGAACCACCGTCTACTGACTGATACACTCCTTTATTGCTAAACAGATAAAACGTTCCATCACTTGTTGCCTTTAATACTGGTATGATTGCCCCTTTAGGAGTTGGTAAACCTGCATTCATTTCTGCCCAAGACTGATCTTTTTCTTTCTTATAAATAAATGATTCACAATTTCCATTATTGTAATCATGCGCTACGTGTGGATTTGAAGATGTCGCGATGATAATATTTTCTGGATCATTTAGGTTAACTGCCATTTGATATGCGTAATGATGCTTTAGCCCACTACACATATAGTTCCAAGTCTTACCTCCATCATTACTCTCCGCATACTCTTGACCTGGTTCTTTCAAGAATGAATCACCTAACACCCCGTATAAACGATTTGGGGCATTGCGATGTGATTTAAGAATGTGAATATCTTGAGGATAGTTCCCCTCTTTTTCCTCAGTCCATGTCTTACCTCCATCTACACTTTTAATTAATCCGCCTACCTCAATAGTCGTATAAATAGTTTCTGGATTATTAGCATCAATTTCAATATGTTTTACATGGTGTGTATATGTTCTTTGAGGAAAGAACCATGATGAATATGATGGCATTTGTCGATAATCTGTTAGCAGCTCAAAACTGTCTCCTCCATTTTTGGATACGAACATTGCACTCGGTTCAGTTCCTACATATACAATCCCGTTACCGTCATCCCCCTTCGCTGGAGATACAGAAACTGCTGTAATAGCTCTCATATGAATAGCATTAGCTGGGAACACTTCACCAAATGAAGGTAACGCACCAATTGCTTCCCATGAACTTCCTCCATCTTTACTTCTCCATAATCCCCTATCAAAAGTACCACAATACATTCTTTCTGGATCGTAGGGATCTGAAGCTAACGCAACTGGATTCGCACCTACAAACTGCGATTGGACGCTCCATGTTGAGTCTTTTTTTTCTGCAATTACAAGTTCTCTATCAAACGCTAATATGAATTTTTCCATAACTAAAATCTCCTAGTTTCATAATATATCTGGTATTATTTGAATCTTTACCATTACAAGTTAAGAGGTGACATTTATGTGCTATAGCATATAAAAGGTAAATTTTATAAGCAATATGTGATTAAAAACTTACATTATATAATTTGTTAACTTCACATCCGTATGATGAACAAGATGTCCTGTTAACTCATATAAGTCCATATGCCACCTCCAAATAAACCGCAATTTATATGCTATAGCATACATAATATAGAATGCATTATTTTATGTCAAACTTTAATACTGTTAATCAGTTCTTTAGCTCGCCTAAAGTAATTTAAAAGTCATAATATAAACAGAAACATTTTATTGAATAGAAATCAATGAAAAAATACACTTTTCCCGTAGGGGCAACTTTAGAGGACATTACTTAAACATATAAAGGATCATGTTCATTATCACAGACAAATAATAAAAAGGCAAAAACGAACAGAAATGTGTTCATTTTTGCCTTTTTTATTTAACGATTAAAATGTACGACTTCTGGAAAGGAAATCTGCATTAGCTCCTGTTACACCACTTTGTCCCCAGTTCCCTGGAATCATTTCGCGAATAAGAATTAGTACTTTATCCAAAGGTGCATGAGTATATTTAGATGTTACTTGTGTAAGTTCGTTTACCCACTTATCCTTTGTCTCTTGATCAAATGTATTCCATATATCAATCTTGATAATAGCCATTCCATCAACGTTACGACCTGGTGTATCGTAAGACTCTTTTGTCTCCCAATTGGACACCCTACTTTTCTCAGCAAAGGTAGCATCACTTGCTACAGCCCCAGCTTTCCCCCAGTTTTCTTTCTCAAGTTCCGTTATCAACACTTGAATTTTGTCAGGGACAATTTTTAATAGTTTTATTGTAAGTTCCGTTACATTATAAATGAATTCCTTCTTTTCTTCTGTTGACATGGTTGGCCAAGTATTTAGCTCAATTAATGGCATAGTATTGCCCCCTAAAATTAATTATCTATTGACTAGTTACAACTATTGGTTCAACTGATGTTTAACTGCTCTTACTACCAATTCGTGATCTTCTTCTGGTGGTAATCCGGAAACTGTTATCATTCCAATAACCCCTACGTTTTTTATTCTGATAGGAAAGCATCCACCAAACGCAGCATATTCCGAAGTATTTAAAAGATATTTTTCATTATATGAAATTCCAGTTATTTCACTTTGTATCTGCATATAATACGAGCTACGATCATGCAGGGAAACGACTCGTTTTTTACGCTCAATCCATTTCGTATTTTCCGCATTTGTCCCTGTCATCTTGAAATGAAATAATTGCACACCATTTTTCGTTATATCAACAGCAATCAATTTTCCTTCTCGCTTTGCTGTTTCAACGATAAATAAACCTAGTTGCAAGGCATCTTCATTTGTAAAAGAGGAAAATTGAAGCGTTTCCTCCTCTTTTAAAATTTGTTTACTTATTTCATTCAAATTTAAAGTACTCATATCTTTAACCTCCATAATTGTTTTATGCCACACCGACATTTTTTCGAAATTATTAGGCCATATAGTACAACCTTTCAATCAATCTGATTCCAAATAAACTGCTGTAACATCGTTGGTAACTAGTAGTACCGTAAAGCTTGTTTTCTTCTTACTGGTGCTATTATGAATGATATTCAAAGTTATAAAAAGTACGCACTTTAAAGTGCTATAGGTACTTTAAAGTACTATTCTACTTATCCCTATCTTACAGAGACTATTATGAAATATATTTAACATCTTAAAAATGTATGTACTAAAGAATAATATTTTTAATCACTAACTTTTTTGATCAATCGTTATAATCCAATTTCATCAAAATTTTTATCAATTATTACACTATCCAACAATAGGAGGAAACAAAGATGGATGAAAATATATCCAAAAGCTGAAAAGCAGTTGAGTCCCTTGAGGGAATAGTTATAATTCACTACTTATAGAAATAGACATACAAAAACGCCATCCTTTCCTATAATTTTAAAGAAAGAATAGCGTATTCTTTTCAAAAATGAGTTCTTTTATTGAGAAACTTTGATTCTATATCATACATAAAAGGGCAACCAGTGCTAAAACAGCTGGAAGTCCTTGTTTCACAATAATTGATTTATTAGATGTGAAACCTCCGAAAATAGCTGCTACCACCACACAAATCACGAAAAATAATTGGACCATATAACCAATTGGATTGAGTCCAATTACAAGTCCCCAAATGAGACCAGCCGCTAAAAATCCATTATATAAACCTTGGTTTGCAAACATAATGGCTACGTTTCGATCTCCTTCTAAATGCTTCGGTAATTTGAAAACACGTTTCGCTACTTTTGAATCAATAAAAAACATTTCAAGGATCATGATAAACAAATGTTCTAATGCTACGATCCCGACTAAAATAGCTACGATTATTTCCACACTATTCTGCCCCTACACTCTCTATTCTTTAATATTCTCTACATTTTTTTGCATCTGTAATAGAACATGAATAAGTATTTTGCGTTCTTCTCCACTGATATTTACGAACATTCCCTTCATGAAACGTTCCTTTTCTTTCTTGTCAAAATATTAATTGATATATCAATTATTGATACGTCAATTAATATACATCTCTCTTTTTATTTTTGCAAGTTTTTTTGCTCAATTGGTTTTATTTTGTTCCAGCAACTTTAAACCAATTCAAAACATCAGTTCGTATTTCTAGAAATCATAATTACTTTAAGTTTATTCTGACAATCATATTTAACTAAATATATAAAAGAATTGAGTTATATCTCCATCAATTTATAAAAATTAATTTTTTCTAAAAACAGATACTTTACGTTTTTTATAGTAATAAAAATCATTTTTTTGTTTCAGAGGCAATCCATTTTGTTAGCCTGATGGGCATAAGATAGCACCCATATGGAGAACCAATTATCTTTCAAGAAGATGGCTAGAAATCTGGAATTGGTACAGGAGTTGCCTACTTCCCCGATCCAGATGGTACTAATTTAGAGCTAATTGCTCCAAAAGGGCCATTTAGACGTGACTAATTAAAATATATTAATACTGAAAAACCACCTTTATGAGAGGTGGTTTTTTGTTGCTAATAGTGAAGGTTAATATTGAGGTCTGATTGACACCTATTCCTTTTCCACATCTTTCATCATACCATCGAAAGAATAGTCTTATAGCTATTTCAAATATTTCGGCTGTACTATATTGCTAGCAAGCTAAAATTTCATGGTACTCCCCAAAAAAATCTGCTGAATCATAACCAAAAGTTCATTTTATCATTTCAAGGTAATTCGAAATTCTTAAGTTGTTGGGCACGGGGTACAGCTGAAAAACAGTGTATATTCATTAACTTCAAACTAATTTTGATGTAACAAAATTGTATTTATACCTTTTTAACAAATTCAGATTTTAATTTCATAGCTCCAAAACCATCAATTTTACAATCAATATCATGATCTCCATCAACTAATCGGATACTCTTTACTTTTGTACCAATTTTTACAACTGATGAAGTTCCTTTTACTTTAAGATCTTTAATTACTGTTACAGAATCACCATCGTTTAAAATATTTCCATTTGCATCTTTAATTACTTTTGTATCTTCACTATTTTCAGCTTCTAATTCTAAAGTCCACTCATGAGCACATTCTGGACAAACAAAAAGATTCCCATCTTCGTAAGTGTATTCTGAATTACATTTTGGACAATTTGGTAAATTAGACATATTTTTATTTCCTCCACTCGTTTTCGTGTATTCTATTAAATAAATATTATTTTTAATTTCCCTTTTCCGTTTAAATATACGGAAAATATTCTCTTCTTACTGTTTGATACTTATTTGTTGAATGTATAAAAAAACTACTTGTTCACACCTTGTAAAAAATCTTCTCCACATTCTCCAAAGCAAACTTTCTTCTTCTCTATTTTTTAATAAAATGATGAAAAAGTAGATTAAATCAAACAAACTTTGTATGTGAAGTGAAATTTTTAAAAATCTAATGCATTTACTTTATTCTTTATTGTATTGATTTCCTGCGATTGCTGAGAAAGCCCTGTACACTCATGAAAAGCAAAATGCTTACACCCTATACATTTTTTTGTATTCAGATGTCCTAAAGCACAATTAATTGCTTCCCCTGTATGATCAAAAAAGTTTTCTTTCCCAATCTCAGCGTACAATCCATTCTTATCTAGATTGGCTTTTAGCTCTGATTGAATTCCAGAAATAAGAAGTACGCCACCTTGTTTTTTGAAGTGCTGAACAATATTCCTAAAGTAAGACTCTCCTGTGGTATCAATAAAAGGAACTTTTCCCATACGTAAAATTAAAACTTTAGGTTTATAATGAATAGTCGCTAAAATATTTTGTTCAAATGTTTGAGCAGCCCCAAAGAATAATGGGCCTTCTATTGTATAAATACTAATTTGTGGACAATCATGAGCTTTATTTACCACATGCGATAACAATTTTTCATTCTTTTTTGTATGATCAGGAAGCACTTTAGATATAACAAGCATATTACTCATACGTTTTGTAAACAAAATAACAGCTAAAATAAGACCGATCTCCACAGCTGTTGTTAAACTAGTAAATACAGTAAGTAAAAATGTTACTAGTAATACAAGGGAATCTCCTGTCTTCATTTTGAGTATGTGATAAAAATGTTTTTGTTCGCTCATATTCCAAGCTACCACCATTAAAATGGGAGCCATACTAGCAAGAGGAATATGTGAAGCATATGGAGCTAACAGTAAAAGTGTCAATAACACAAATCCCCCATGAATAATACCCGACATCGGAGATACAGCCCCACTCTTAATATTAGTCGCTGTACGAGCAATTGCTCCAGTCGCTGGAATTCCGCCAAATAACGGGGTAACAATATTTGCAATCCCCTGACCGACAAGCTCTTTGTTACTGTTGTGTTTACTATTTGTCATACCATCTGCCACGACAGCGGATAAAAGCGACTCAATTCCACCGAGCATCGCAATAACAAATGCAGGACCAATTAACTGTTTTATACGTTCTAATGTGATTTCTGGTATATCAAACTGAGGAAGTGTATTTGTAATCGTGCCATATGCTGTACCAATAGTAGGTACATGACCTGAGAAAAATACAGTTGCAATTACAGTTGAAATAACAACACCTACTAATGAACCAGGTACTTTTGGTAAAATCTTTGGTGTTATGAGTATAACAAAAAAGCAAATCAAAGCAGTTATAACACTATAAAAATTGGTAGTACTGATATGAGTGAAGAGTTCCTTCAAATTTGCTAGAAATTCCTCATGCTTTTTTATACCTGTTAAACCTAAAAAACTAGCAATTTGTCCCGTAAAGATAATAACAGCAATACCTGAAGTAAAACCAATTGTTACAGGACGTGGAATAAACTTAATTAAAGAGCCTAGTTTGAAGATTCCCATAAGACATAAAATAATTCCAGCTAACAAACCCGCGAGTAGTAAATTTTCGTATCCATAGGTAATTACAACTCCTAAAAGAATCGGAACAAAAGCACCTGTAGGTCCTCCAATTTGATACTTCGAACCACCAAACAGTGAAATGAGTATTCCAGCAATACAGGTTGTATAAATCCCATACTCTGGCTTAACACCAGAGGCTATAGCAAAAGACATAGCAAGTGGAATCGCAACAACTCCAACAATCATTCCTGAAAGAAGATCCTTTTGAAAATGTGCTAATGAATATCCTTCAAACCTTCCTGTAAATAACTTTCTCATTACAAACCCTTCTTTTCTATTTTTAATAGATCTGGATTACAAATGTATTTCTCGGTCCCTTATACAGAAAATTGTCCTTTTCACAAAAATAAAAAACACCCTAATATTTACTATATGTTTTACTTAAATGACACTCCAATTCACCTATATCTCCACCTTGTTGTACATAGGATTTCAATCTTTCTGCTAAACGTTCTCCGGCTCGACTATCTAGCTTCTTTGTATCAATAAACGATCTAATCCTTACCTTATCTGGAGTAATATCTCTACGAAACATTTGTCCTGGAATTTCACTCCAAAAACGATTCCATTCATCCAGTAATCCTATTTGATCAAATAAAAAACCTTGAATTCCACATAACCAAGCTGTACAAGCAGTATTTCTTTTTCGACATCCAACTCCATCTTGTAAATGTTGGCATGAAAAACAACAAGAATTTCCACTTTTTATACAAACTTCACAAACGTAATGAGCTCCTAATGAGCGAAATGTTTCAATTCCATGTTGGATGATATCTTCTTTCTTAACCTCAATACTCAACCTATCCCTCCTTAGCCATCATTTCACTTTCTGCTCCATCTAGCTCTTCTAACATTGAAATCGTATCGATTAAATGGTTGTTAAAAATCTTCCGTGCAACCACCAATAAATCCACAATAATAGGGTCTCGTAAAGAATATAAAACTCTTTTTCCATCTTTTCTACCAACAACAATGTTTTTTGAACGTAGTACACTTAATTGCTGAGAAATAGCTGAACCTTCCTTATTTAGAATATCTTGAATTTCGTTTACGCTTTTTTCACCTTCTGACAATAATTCTAAGATACCTATTCGCAAAGGGTGTGCTAAGGCTTTAAAGAAATCTGCTTTAAATTGTTGCATTTCGTTTCCCATTGAAATCCCTCCGTTACTTTTCCTCAATTTCAAAAAGTATCATATACATCTTCAAATGTTTGAATATGTATATGATACTTTTAAAACCTCGAATTTTCAATACAAATTTTACAATATTAAATAAGCATCAAATAGAGAAATATACTATTCAAATTTAGGTTCAAAATTTATTATCCAAAATAAAAGCGCCTAACATATTAGGAATATATAATACGTTAGGCGCTTGATATTTAAATTTTTTTGTTTTAGGTCTTGATAATATTGGATGAGTATATGACCAAAACGCTAGATGACTAATATGAATAAACTTATTTGTAAAATTAATTCCTTAGAATATTTTAAGAGCAAGTTTTGAAAAAAACTATTCAAAACTTGCTCCTTATTTTCTCAGATCCAACTATTTTGATACTAAAACCAACAGTAGTGAATTAGAATAATGACTTAATACTTGCTAAAACTGTAAGTATACCTACAATAATAACAAATACGTTACTCATTTTCCCTTTGTATTTAGCTAGTACTGGTACTTTTTGAATCGCATACATCGGTAATAGACATAAGATAGCAGCAACTAAAGGACCGCTTAGAGAATCAATAAGTCCAAGAATACTCGGATTTGTATAAGCAACAAACCAGCATGATAATACAACAAAAGTAAGGATTATTGTCTTAATTGTTTTTTCTTCAATATCTTTTCCACGTGATTTACCGAACTTAATAATCATGTCACGCATTACTTCGAATGCTCCTATATAATGGCCAAGGAAAGACTTTGTAATAGCCACAAAAGCAATAATTGGAGCTGCAATAGTGATTACAGGCGAATTAAGCTCATTAGCAAGATATGAAAGGATTGATAAGTTTTGTTCTTTTGCCATTTTTATATCATCTGGAGTCAAGCTCAATGCGCTACTCCAAACGAAGAACATAACAACAGCGAATGTCATGATATAACAAACCTTTTGTATTTGCGCACATTTAGCATCAGTGGCTTCGATTCCATACGTAGCTCTCTGTTTCACAACAAATGATGAAATCATAGGTGAATGATTAAATGAGAATACGATGATTGGTAGAATCATCAATATCGTCCCAAAATAGCCTGTTCCTGTTGAAGCAGTTGAAACAGCTGAAAAACTAAGCATTGACGTATTCCACTGTGGAATTAAAGATATTGCGATAAAAAGTAGAGAAACTATGAAAGGATACACTAGCATACTCATGATCTTTACAGTAATATCTTGACCAAAATTCAGTATAGCGATAAGACCAAGAACTAATACAAGTGATAAAATAGCCCTTGGAGGCTCTGGCATGTGCAATTGATGCACGATAAAACTACTTGCAGTATTTGTAAGCGCAACCGAATACATTAGTACGATTGTATAAATTGAACCGAAATATACGATGTTAAAAATGATACTCGCTTTATTTCCGAAATACTCTCTAATTGTACCTGTGATCCCCTCATCAGCAGAATTAGAAGCGTATATCATTTTAGCAAGCGCCCTATGTGAGTAGTACATAACTGGATATGCAAGTAATGTAATTAGTAGTAAAGATAATAAACCACCTGAACCTGCATTAATCGGTAAAAAGAGCACCCCTGCTCCAATTGCAGTTCCAAATAGACTGAGTGCCCATGTAGTATCCTGCTTATGCCACTTTTTCGGATCTGCATATTGCTCATTTTTTAGTGCGGTATTTTCAGCTTGAACTTCTATTTTCTTTGCAGTATTCCCGTTCATATAATAACTCCCCCTTGTATCTATTCCTACATCTCTCTTTGCATCTAACAAATATTCCCTTTTCGGAAAATGAATTCCTTACAAGTTGCCCCACATTGTATGTCCTTCATCATAATGAATCCAAATTGAAACATTCGCTAGTTAGCGTCCTAATATAATTGTTAGCGTTCACAAAAAAGTTTACTCAAAGTATCCGCTCTTTATATAAAGACCCCTTAAGAGAACAATATAGAATAGACTTCATAAATACGTTGCAACATTTCTAATAACAGTGTATTACTTTAATGGTTTCTCTTTTTTACTTTTAACAGTAATTTTAGCTAAACCGGCCTCTCTTCATTTGCTAGGCATTTCTTTCTCAATTCTATACATTACTTTCATAACTTCGGTAGCACTGATGATATTGCTTACACAAGCCACTGAAGCACATTACATACATTTCGCCTCTAATCACACACCTTTCTTACTAAGAATCGCATTTTTTATATTTTCTCCAGAGATAATAAAATTTCTCTCGACGCCCTCATTATAACGTGTATATTTATAAAATTAATTTTTTTATATTTTCAGAAATATTAAAGCGGAATAATTTTATATGGATAATATTTTACAGTTAGCATGTAGCCATTGTTTTTATCGCGTAAAGCTAAATTAGTTAGTAAAAATATACAATTATACATTGTCTTTCTAGGTGACTCATTCTAAAAATACTTATATCCCCTTTTATCAAAAAAATTTATTTTAAACATAAAAGATATTCTAATAAATAATTAATGTAGGCAAAAAGAAAAAATTCACAAAATACAAAAACTAATTTTTAGGATATATATTATCAATATTGAATTCATATACACTTTTAAAAAACTACACTGAGCAAAAAACAAAAAAACTGCCCCATATGGACAGCTCATTTACATAATTATCGTTATCAAGGATTCACAAACAAATCACTTCAATGTCATCTTAATTCTAGTTTGTTCGACTCTTCTTCAGAGATATCTCTATGTTTGTAATGAATCGTTTTTAGATCATTTCCTTTTATGCGAAAAGTAATTGTGTCCTCTCCATAAGGCGGATTGTGTGCACCCTCAAAAGTTTGAATTTGAACAGTTACATAAAAAGTATAGTTTGTTGTATCTTTTTTTATTTCAAGTATTTTTTCAGAACCTCGATACCAAAGTTTTGGTTCCTTATAATAGTTTTCAACCTCTTTGCTTATCGGCTCCAATAAGAGCTCAATTACTACTTCTTTTAAAAGTTTTTTTGGTACAGGTATTCTGTTGATTTTCTTTCTTTTTACATCTATAATCCTCCAAAAATCCCCGCTCTTTTCAACGGTATAAAGAACATTCGTACCGTCCGCTTTCAAAAGATGAAAATAACCTTTATTTCCCTTAGTATATAATCGTGGCTCATTAATCCACTCACCTTCTGTTTGCACTATCCCTAAAAACAACTGAGTAAGTGGCGTTATCTTATAATCTAATTGGTTAAAGTCACCAAACGAATAAAGTTCATAACCGGTTAAATCTATGCTAAAATTTCTGTTTATATCATTTTCCTTTTTTACAATTGCTTGAGCAGAAATGCAGGATAATAAAAAACTAAACAGACATATGATGCTAACCATTGTTAATCTTATTTTCATAACATCAATCCTCTCTTTTATTAAGATGCAACAAAAGAGAGGATATTATTGATTAGGGCATAGGCTAAAAAATTAAACTCCCCCATTAACTAGCTCATTTATCGAGTTTAATTTTGAAGAAAGCTCGATAAACCATTCTTCATCCCCTGTTAATAATGCAAGATCTATAAGATAAAGGATTTGTTCCTTATTTATTACCTTTGATTCAGGGAGTTTGTTAACGTGTTTACTAAAGAGTAAAATCGCTTCGTTTATTGTGTACTGGCCGTCACGTTTCACAATACTAACTGTAACTATATCCTCTACATCATCAAGTGATACAATATAACCAACTATTAATTCACCTTCATTTGATATTCCACGAACCCAATCTCCTACTTTTAAAACATGATTATTATTTGACATCATACCGTTTCACCTTCCTATAAATATTTTTTGTGACGATAAAAAAGATATAAAAACAAATTATACTGTAATATTTTTCATTACATTTAAGTGTTAAGAACTCACGGATATATAATAATTAAGCCGCTTAACGCTCTTGATTGATAAGGTCAACAACTTCTTTCATTGTATAATTCTTTAAGTATTCACCTAGATGTTCTTCAGCACCTAAGAAAATAGCGAAAAGAACTTTTCGCATGTTCGAACCTACAACACACTGATTGTTTGATTCCGGACACTTCGGCTGCAAAGCACCTTCAGAGGTTATCTGATAAATATGCCAAAGATTAATTTCATCTAAATCGCGAGCAAAAATAAAACCTCCACCAGTTCCCTCTTTTGATTGTATAAATTTATGTTTTTTTAACAAACTTAGCACTTTACGAATACGTACTGGATGTACACCTGCACTTTCTGAAATAGCATTACTTGTTGACATCCGGTCTGGCTGTAAAGCTAAATAAGTTAAACTGTGAATGGCCAAGGTAAAGTCGCTGTTCATGATTTTCCTCCTACGATTAAAAATATTGTTTCTCATATATTAACATACTGTAGCCATAAATATTACAGATTGGTTAGAACGTTAAAACATATAGAATACTTCTTATCATAAAAAAATTAATTCCTTTATATTCTATCCGGTCTCACCTATATCCGATAACTTCATTTAGCTTTTTAAGTTGAAAATAAAATTAAACACTCCACTGTTTCTTCACTTGTTCTTCTGCCAGTTGTTTAATTTTTGTCCAAATCGTATCTTTACTCACAATAACATTTGTTTGATAATTTCTATCATTATAATTAACTGTAACACATACTTCAATCATCTTCTGCTTCCTCCTTTCAAGAAAATTTTCCGTAAGAAATATTGTTTATTAATTAGCCAACTTTTGCAGTTCAATGTTTAAAAATGTTCGGACGCTACGTGGTAAAAATTTACGGATTTCTTCTTCGTTAAAACCAATTTGCAATCTTTTTTCGTCCAGCATAATCGGGCGACGTAACATTAGTGGATGCTCAATTATTAATGTATAAAATTCATTTAGCGAGAGCTCATCAATATTTATATTTAAGTCATGAAAAGTTTTGGATCTAGTTGAAATAATTTCAGTAGCCCCCTCTTCAGTTAAACGAAGAATCGATTTAAGCTCATCAACTGTCATAGAATTTGATACGATGTTTTTTTCAATATAATCAATTTGATGCTCTTCAAGCCATGCTCTCGCTTTTCGGCATGAAGCACAGCTTGCTGTTGTATATAGAATTACCATATTTAACTCACTCCTTTAATGTTATCAAACGTACATTTTAAATATCGGTTATTGAAATGTATTAAAAAAAATTACAGTTTAGAATCAAATACACATAATATTATTTTTTCGGGAATATTTCATTTATCTACATTTTACAGACGATAACAACTCACTTCTAAAAACTATACTGTAATTTTAAACTTTACAGTTCTATTAATCAAATGTTAAGTCTTGGATACATTCTATTGAACGTAACAAATCATTTTTTTATATGAATGTCCCCATAGTGTTACGCTAACCAATTCCCAATGTACTTTAAAGTACATTTTATTCATTTCTTGCTTACATGTGCTATTATGAAATATATTTAACATAATAAAAAGTACGCACTTTAAAGTGTTATAGGCACTAAAAAGTAATAATTTTGGCACGAAAACATATGTAACCCCAAAACGGAAATCTAAACTCATCAAAGGAGGTTTTTTTATGAAAACATACAATATTCCTGTAGAGGCGACTTTAGAAGTTATTGGCGGAAAGTGGAAAGTTGTTATCCTTTGTCATTTAAAAAAAGGAACAAAAAGAACGAGTGAATTAAAACGATTAATGCCTGGTATTACGCAAAAAATGTTAACACAACAATTACGGGAACTAGAAGAAGATGGTGTAATCCAAAGGAAAGTATATGACCAAGTACCACCGAAAGTAGAGTACTCTTTAACGGATTACGGTTCGTCTTTAGGAACTATACTCGATTCACTTTGTGCTTGGGGAGAAAATCATCTTGAAAAAAACGGGAACACATCCATGCTGATTACAGCCGATGAATAATAACTGCTCCTACTATATGTGTAAATTCTATCAAGGTTATAAAAAACCGGTTGAGACAATACTGAAGTGAACCCTGAAAACGGGACACCTATCAAAACACCTAAACCACTTGTTCCC